>DATBXG010000199.1:0-11067 GCA_036514415.1 Paraburkholderia sp. | reverse complement strand
AGCCACGCATCGTTCTCGAGGTTCGCGAAGCGCAGCATCGCCGCGCCAGATTGACGCGCGCCGAGGAATTCACCGGGGCCGCGGATTTCGAGGTCCTTGCGCGCGATCTCGAAGCCGTCGGTGGTCTCGCGCATGGTTTGCAGACGCGCGCGGCCCGTGAGCGAGAGCGGCCCCGTATAGAGCAGCACGCACACCGAAGCCGCGCTGCCGCGCCCCACACGCCCGCGCAACTGATGCAATTGCGCGAGGCCGAAGCGCTCGGCGTGCTCGATCACCATCAGCGAGGCGTTGGGCACGTCCACGCCCACTTCGATCACCGTCGTCGCCACCAGCAGCTGCACTTCGTTGCGTGAGAATGCATCCATCACGGCGGCCTTTTCCGTGGAAGCCAGGCGGCCGTGCACGAGGCCCACGGTGAGTTCCGGCAGCGCGGCCACGAGCGTTTCACAGGTCTCCACGGCCGTTTGCAGCTGCAACGTTTCGCTTTCCTCGATCAGCGGACATACCCAGTACACCTGACGGCCCGTGAGCGCCGCCGCGCGCACGCGTGCGATCACTTCCTCGCGGCGCGCGTCGCCGACGAGCTTCGTGAGGATCGGCGTGCGGCCGGGCGGCAGCTCGTCGATGGTGGAAACGTCGAGGTCAGCGTAGTACGTCATGGCGAGCGTGCGCGGAATCGGCGTGGCCGACATCATCAGCTGATGCGGCTGGAACTCGCGGTGCGCCTCGCCAGGTGCTTTTGCGTTCTGCGCCTTGGCGCGCAGCGCAAGCCGCTGCTCGACGCCGAAGCGATGCTGCTCGTCGACGATCACGAGGCCGAGGCGCGCGAATTCGACGGCCTCCTGAATGATCGCGTGCGTGCCGATCACGAGTTGCGCCGTGCCGAGCGCCGCCGCTTCGAGCGCCGCGCGCTTCTCCTTCGCCTTGAGGCTGCCCGCGAGCCACGCCACCTGCACGCCGAGCGGCTCGAGCCAGCCGCGCAGCTTGCGCGCGTGCTGCTCCGCGAGGATTTCGGTGGGCGCCATGAGCGCGGCCTGGTAGCCCGCGTCGATGGCCTGCGCGGCGGCAAGCGCCGCCACCACGGTCTTGCCGCTGCCCACGTCGCCTTGCAGCAGGCGCTGCATCGGGTGCAGCTGTTCGAGGTCGTGGGCGATTTCCGCCACCACGCGCTCCTGTGCGCCCGTCAAGGTGAACGGGAGCGCTGCGCGCAGACGCGAAAGCAGTGTGGTTTGCGCGGCGCGGCCCGCGACATGGCGCGCCATCGCGGGCGCGGCGCGCGTGCGGCGCTCTTCGTGCGCGCGCTTGAGCGACAGTTGCTGCGCGAGCAATTCCTCGAACTTGATGCGCGTCCACGCGGGATGCGTGCCGTCGATGAGCTCGTGCTCGTCGGCGTTCACGGGCGGGTGGTGCAGCGTCTTCACGGCATCCATGAGCGGCGGCACGCCCAGCGGCTCCATGAACTCGCGCGCCACGGCTTCGGGCAGAAGTTCGGGCAGATGCGCGCGCGAAAGCGCGTTGTCGATGGCCTTGCGCAGATACGCCTGGCTCACGCCCGCCGTGGACGGATACACCGGCGTGAGCGCCTGCGGCAGCGGCGCGTCGCCTTCCACGACCTTCACCGCCGGATGCACCATCTCCATGCCGAAAAAGCCGCCGCGCACGTCGCCGCGCACGCGCAGACGCTTGCCGATCGCCATCTGCGTGACCTGCGAGCCGTAGAAGTTCAGGAAGCGCAGATGCAACTCGTCGCCATTGTGGTCTTGCAGCTTCACCACCAGCTGGCGGCGCGGGCGGTATGCAATCTCGTTGTCGAACACCACGCCCTCGGTTTGCGCGACGCCGCCGGGCAGCAGCTCGCCGATGGGCGTGAGCGTGGTTTCGTCCTCGTAGCGCATCGGCAGATGCAGCACGAGGTCGATGTCGCCGCGCAGGCCGAGTTTGGCGAGACGGTCGGCGGTTTTGGTGAGCTTGGGCTTGTCTTTGGCCGCGGTGTTTTCTGTGGATTTTTCCGCAGCGTCGTCCGTGGACTTTTTGTCCGCGGACTTTTTCGCGGCGCGCTTGCGGGCGGGCGGCGCGGCCCCCTCCGCCGTCTCCAGCTGCCGCGTCCGGGCGCCGGCTTCGGGCGTGCGCGCGTCGTCGCGTGTTTCGCTCGCGGAATCGGGTTCGGACATCAATCGGCTAACGGACGGGGGCATGGGCAGCTTCGCAAGTACAATATCGGCTTTCCGGCATGGCGCGGCGCGCAGAGCGCGAGTGCCTTCGCTCTCGGGCACGTGGCGCTTCGCCAATGCGCATGTCGCAAACGCGCATGTCGCAAACGCGCATGTCCCGCAATCATAGCGGCTGTCGATCCGGAGTTAGCGCTTTAGCGCTGTGTCGACCCGGAGTTGGTGCTTTAGCACCTGCTCCGGTCCCACCCAGCGCGCTCCGGTCCCATGCAACCCGTTTGCTCGTTACGGGCGGGCATTGCCGCCGCTTTTTGGGGCGCAACCGTTCAGCGGTTCGCCAGCGGGAAACCGCCGCGCGCCGGGCCTCCGGCGCATTTCCGTTACTTCAGGCAGCATGTTCAAGCTTTCCGATTTCGATTTCGACCTCCCCGAGGAACTCATCGCGCAGACCGCGCTCACCGAGCGCAGCGCGAGCCGCCTGCTGGAGGTCGACAACACCGCGCAGTTGCCAGGCCAACCCGCGCGCCTCACCGACCGCCGCTTTTCCGAGCTGCCCGCGCGCGTGGCGCCGGGCGACCTGCTCGTCTTCAACGATACCAAGGTGCTGAAGGCGCGTTTCTTCGGCCAGAAGGCCAGCGGCGGCAAGATCGAGGTGCTCGTCGAGCGTCTGACCGGCGCGCGCACGGCACTCGCGCAGATCCGCGCGAGCAAGAGCCCCGGGCCCGGCACGGTGCTGCGCCTCGCCGACGCGTTCGACGTGACCGTGGGCGAGCGCGTCGAGCCGTTCTTCACGCTGCACTTCCCCGACGACTGCCTCACGCTGATCGAGCAATTCGGCCGCCTGCCACTCCCGCCCTATATCACGCACGACGCCGACGCGAGCGATGAAACGCGCTATCAAACGGTGTTCGCGCAGAATCCGGGCGCGGTGGCCGCGCCGACGGCGGGCCTGCACTTCGACGACGCCCTGCTTGCGCAGCTCGACGCGCAAGGCGTGGAACGCGCGACGCTCACACTGCACGTGGGCGCGGGCACGTTCCAGCCGGTGCGCGTGGAAAACATCGCCGAGCACAAGATGCACAGCGAGTGGTATCAGCTGCCGCAGACGCTGGTCGACAAGCTCGCGGCCACGCGTGCGCGCGGCGGCCGCGTGATCGCCGTGGGCACGACCTCGATGCGCGCGCTCGAAGCCGCCGCTCGCGACGCCGACCGCGAAGGCCGCGCACTCGCGGCGACGCAGGCGGAAACCGACATCTTCATCACGCCGGGCTACACGTTCCGCGTGGTCGACCGGCTCGTGACGAACTTCCACCTGCCGAAGTCGACGCTGCTGATGCTCGTCTCGGCGTTCGCGGGCATCGAAACGATACGCGCGGCCTATCGTCACGCGATTGCGGAGCGGTACCGCTTCTTCAGTTACGGTGACGCGATGCTTTTGACCCGAACCGACGACGCGCTCAACAAGTAACACGCTCAAACGCTTTTCTCGCCGTTCGCGCTCGTTCATCGAACGCGACGGCTTTCACCATCTGCGCCGGACTGTTCTCCGGTGGCACAGGAGTCAACCGCATGACCGACGGTCATCAACAAAACAACGCACGCGCCGAACACGGCGCGTATCTTGGTCAACTCGTGGGCGAACGCCCGCAAAACGGCCTCAAATTCGAGCTGCTCGGCACCGACGGCCTCGCGCGCCGCGGCCGCGTCACGCTCAACCACGGCGTGGTCGAAACGCCGATCTTCATGCCCGTGGGCACCTACGGCACGGTCAAGGCCACGCAGCCGCGCGAACTCGAGGAGATGCAGGCGAAGATCATCCTCGGCAACACGTTCCATCTGTGGCTGCGTCCGGGTCTGGAGACGATCGAGGCGCATGGCGGCCTGCACCGCTTCATGGGCTGGAACCGGCCCATCCTCACCGATTCGGGCGGCTTCCAGGTGTTCTCGCTCGGCGACCTGCGCAAGATCTCGGAAGACGGCGTGCGCTTCGCCTCGCCCGTGAACGGCGACAAGCTGTTCCTCTCGCCCGAAGTGTCGATGCAGATCCAGAAGGTGCTGAATTCGGACATCGTCATGCAGTTCGACGAATGCACGCCTTATGCGACCAACGGCGTGCCGACCACGCACAAGGAAGCCGCCGACTCCATGCGCATGTCGATGCGCTGGGCGCAGCGCTCCATCGACGAGTTCAACCGCCTTGGCAACCCGAACGCGCTCTTCGGCATCGTGCAGGGCGGCATGTTCGAGGACCTGCGCGACGAATCGCTCGCCGGCCTCTCGCAGATGCCGTTCCACGGTTACGCGATCGGCGGCCTTTCGGTGGGCGAGCCGAAGGAAGACATGATGCGCGTGCTGGAACACGTCGCGCCGAAGCTGCCCGCCGACAAGCCGCACTACCTGATGGGCGTCGGCACGCCGGAAGATCTCGTGGCGGGCGTGGCCTCGGGCGTCGACATGTTCGACTGCGTGATGCCCACGCGCAACGCCCGCAACGGCTGGATCTTCACGCGCTTCGGCGACATCAAGATCCGCAACGCCGTGCACCGCAATTCGCTGCGCCCGCTCGACGAGCAGTGCGGCTGCTACACCTGCCGCAACTTCACGCGCGGCTACCTGCACCACCTGCACCGCGTGGGCGAGATTCTCGGCGCGCAGCTCAACACGATTCACAATCTGCACTACTACCTGGAGCTGATGAGCGAGATGCGCGCGGCGATCGAGACGAAGACGTTCGCGGCGTTCCGCCAGCGCTTTGCCGGGCAACGCGCACGCGGTGTCGACTGAGGGCGCCCGCGAGACTTTACAATTGCCTTTCGCATCGATGGCGCGAACATGGCGCCTTGTCCGCGCCTTGTCCGCGCCTTGTCCGGTCAAGCCGCCCCGGTTTTTCACGCACACGCTCGCCGAGCAGGTGCGGGATCCAGGATAAGCACTTGATCGGAAAGCCTATTTTGCGTCATCGTCGCGGAGAATGCCGGTGGTAGAATAACCGGCTCGCTTTTTGATCGTAAAAACGGAGAGACCAACGTGTCGTTCATTTCCAATGCCTTCGCGCAAGGCAGTGCAGCAGGTGGTGCCGAATCGAGCCTCATGAGCTTCCTGCCGCTCATTCTGATGTTCGCCGTGCTGTACTTCATCATGATCCGTCCGCAGATGAAGCGTCAGAAGGAACATCGCAACATGCTCGCGGCCATGGCCAAGGGCGACGAAGTGATCACGAGCGGCGGCATCGTCGGCAAGGTGACCAAGGTCAGCGAAGCCTACGTGGGCGTCGAAATCGCAGATGGCACGGAAATCACCGTGCAGAAGTCGTCGGTCTCGACCATCCTGCCGAAGGGCACGATCAAGTCGCTGTAAAGCGTCGCAGAATCATCGAGGCCGTTGCCTCCGAAAGAACGGCCTCGCGCGCCCGGCCCGCCCTCGCAGCCACTGACCAGAAACCGTCAATGCAGGAACGCCCCGAAGGCATAGCCGGACGCGCGCAGCGCAATTCCCCTCCCCCGTTGGGTCAACCAATGAACCGTTATCCCCTCTGGAAATATGTCGTGATGCTGGTGGCACTCGTCATCGGCTTCGTGTACACATTGCCCAATTTCTTCGGCGAAGCGCCCGCGGTCCAGGTGTCGAGCGGCAAAGCCACCGTCAGGCTCGACTCGGGCACGCTCGCCCAGGTCGAAGCGGCGCTCGCTGCGAACAACATCAAGGCCGCAGACGTCACGTTCGACAACTCGTCGATGAACGCGAACATCCGCGTGCGCGTCACCGACACGGACACGCAGCTGCGCCTGAAAGACGCGCTCAACCACGCGCTGAACGCCGACCCGACCGACCCGCAGTACATCGTCGCGCTGAACCTGCAGAGCGCCTCGCCGCGCTGGCTCACGGGGCTGCGCGCGCTGCCGATGTACCTCGGCCTCGACCTGCGCGGCGGCGTGCACTTCCTGCTCCAGGTCGACATGAACGGCGCGCTCAACAAGAAGCTCGACTCCGACGCTTCGGACGTGCGCACGCTCCTGCGCGACAAGAACATCCGCGACGGCGGCGTGAACCGCGTCGGCCAGTCGGTGGTGGTCAATTTCGCCGATGCCGACGTGGCCGAGCAGGCGCGCAAGGTGCTCGCGGGCTCGGGCGGCATCACCGAGCTGCTGTGGGCCTCGCAGAACAATCCCGAAGGCGGCGTGCAGCTCGTCGGCACGTTCACGCCGGCCGTGAAGACGGCGGTTCAGCAGGCGGCGCTCAAGCAGAACATCCAGACGCTGCATAACCGCGTGAACGAGCTTGGCGTGTCCGAGCCCGTGATCCAGCAGCAAGGCGACGACCGCATCGTCGTCGAGCTGCCGGGCGTGCAGGACACCGCGAAGGCGAAGGACATCATCGGCCGCACCGCGACGCTCGAAGCGCGCCTCGCCGACCCGATGGGCCTGCGTCCGGACGTGAATGCGCCGGTGCCGCCGGGCGACGAGCTCTTCACGCAAGGCAACGCCGCGCCGGTGCTGCTGCGCAAGCAGGTGATCTTCACGGGCGACCGCATCATCGACGCCTCGGCAGGCTTCGACGAGCATCAGCGTCCGTCGGTCAACATCCGTCTCGACTCGGCGGGCGGCCGCGCGGTGCGCGCCGTCTCGCGCGACAACATCGGCAAGCCGATGGCGATGGTGCTGTTCGAAAAGGGCAAGGGCGAAGTGCTGACGGTGGCGACCATCCAGTCGGAACTGGGCGACCGCTTCCAGATCACGGGCCAGCCTACGCCGCAGGCCGCCGCCGACCTCGCGCTGCTGCTGCGCGCCGGCTCGCTCGCGGCGCCGATGGAGATCATCGAGGAACGCACGGTTGGCCCGAGCCTTGGCGCGGACAACATTCGCAAGGGCTTCGACTCGGTGATCTACGGCTTCGCCGCGATCGCCGTGTTCATGATGGCCTACTACATGCTGTTCGGCGCGATCTCGATGATCGGCCTCTCGGTGAACCTGCTGCTGCTCGTGGCGGTGCTCTCGATGCTGCAGGCCACGCTCACGCTGCCAGGCATCGCGGCTATCGCGCTGGCGCTCGGTATGGCGATCGACGCGAACGTGCTGATCAACGAGCGCGTGCGCGAAGAGCTGCGCAACGGCGCGCCGCCGCAACTGGCCATCCAGAACGGCTACGCGCACGCCTGGGCGACGATTCTCGACTCGAACGTGACCACGCTCATCGCCGGTCTCGCGCTGCTCGCGTTCGGTTCGGGCCCGGTGCGCGGCTTCGCGATCGTGCACTGCATCGGCATTCTCACGTCGATGTTCTCGGCCGTGTTCTTCTCGCGCGGTCTCGTGAACCTCTGGTACGGCGGCAAGAAGAAGCTCAAGTCGCTCGCCGTGGGCCAGGTCTGGCGTCCGGAGCCTGAAGCCACGGAGGCGCCCGCGCTCGCCGGCGCGGATGCCGCCACCGACACGGGCCGCGCCGTCACGGCCGCCGCGAAGCGCGAGCCGGCCAAGGCCGGCGCCAAGGGCGCCGCGCGCGCCAAGCCAGTCGTGCGCCGCCGCGACGCCCAGGGCGGCACCGGCGGCTCGGGCAACAACACCGGCTCGTCCCGCTGATACGGAGTCAAGAACATGGAATTTTTCCGCATCCGCAAAGACATCCCGTTCATGAAGCACGCGTTGATCTTCAACGCGATCTCCCTGATCACCTTCATCGCGGCGGTGTTCTTCCTGTTTCACCGCGGCCTGCACCTGTCGATCGAATTCACGGGCGGCACGGTCATCGAAGTGCAGTATCCGCAGGCGGTGCCGCTCGAGCCGCTGCGCGACTCGCTCACGAAGATCGGCTACGGCGACGCCCAGGTGCAGAACTTCGGCACCTCGCGTGATGTGCTGATCCGTCTGCCGCTCAAGCAGGGCCTCAGCTCGGCGCAGCAAAGCGACCAGGTGATGTCCACGCTCAAGGCCGCCAATCCGCAGGTGCAATTGCAGCGCGTCGAGTTCGTCGGCCCGCAGGTCGGCAAGGAACTCGCCACCGACGGTCTGCTCGCGCTCGCCTGCGTGGTGGCGGGCATCGTCATCTACCTGTCGTTCCGCTTCGAATGGAAGTACGCGGTGGCCGGCGTGATCGCGAACCTGCACGACGTCGTGATCATTCTTGGCTTCTTCGCGTTCTTCCAGTGGGAGTTTTCGCTCTCGGTGCTCGCGGCGGTGCTCGCGGTGCTCGGCTACTCGGTGAACGAATCCGTGGTTATCTTCGACCGGATTCGCGAGACCTTCCGGCGCGAGCGCAAGATGAGCGTGACCGAAGTGATCAACCACGCGATCACGAGCACGATGTCGCGAACCATCATCACCCACGGCTGTACGCAAATGATGGTGCTCTCGATGTTTCTGTTCGGCGGTCCGACGCTGCACTACTTCGCACTGGCGCTCACCGTCGGTATTCTCTTCGGCATCTACTCGTCGGTGTTCGTGGCTGCTGCGCTCGCCATGTGGCTCGGCGTGAAGCGCGAAGACCTCGTGAAGGACAAGAAGGAAAAGATCGATCCGAACGATCCGAACGCGGGCGCGCAGGTTTAAGCTGCGCACCAGCAAAAAAGCCGGTTCTCGCGAACCGGCTTTTTTTTCGTGCACACCTCGCGGTCTTCGCTACTGCTTGATGCCTTCGGCCTGGATATGCAGCGTGGTCTTCATCTTGAAGCCGTATTTCTTGCCCATGTCCATGCCGAAGTCGTCGCGGTTGAAAGCGCCTTCGGCCTCCACGCCGCACACTTCGCGCTTGAGCACCGGGTGCTGCACGCACTTGAACGATTCGATCTCGAGCTTGAGCGGCCGCGTCACGCCGTGCAGCGTGAAGTCGCCGATGATCAGTCTGGGCGTGTCGCCATCGAAGACAATGCGCGTGCCCTTGTAGGTGGCGGTGGGATATTTCGCGACATCGAAGAACTCGTCGCTCACCAGATGCTCGTCGAGCTTCGGGTTGCCGGTCTGCACGGAGGCGGGATCGATCGTCACGTCCGCGCTGCCGGTCTTTGCTGCGCGGTCGATCGTGACCGTGCCCGTGGTTTTCGTGAACTTGCCGCGCCACGTGGAAAGGCCGCCGAAGTGGTCGGCCTCGAAGCTCGGAAAGGTGTGGTCCGGGTCGAGCTGGTAGGTGTCGGCGGCGTGAGCCAGCTGGGCGGCGAGCGCGACCGCGGCGGCCCCTGCGGCCATCAATATGGCCTTGTTCACCAATGTGGACTTGTTCAAAAACGCCTCCTCAATGCCGTTGATCTACTTGTGCGCGACGACGATATGAAACTTGATCAGCACGACGTCGGCCACGGTCGAGGTGTCCTTCCACTCGCCGGTGCCGATGTCGAAGGCGAGGCGATGGATGGGCAGCGTGCCGTCGAAGGTCTGCGTCCCGCCCTGCTGGGTGAGAACGACGGGCACGGCCACGGTTTGCGTATGCCCCTTGATCGTGAGTTTGCCGCTCACGCTGTACTGGTTCGTCGCGGTCGGCGCGATCGCAGTCGAGACGAACGTTGCCTCGGGGAATGCCTTCGCATCGAACCATTCGGGCCCGTGCACCGAATCGTTGTAGGACGGGTCGCCCAGATCATAACTCGCCGTGTCGACCGTGATCCGGGCGCTGCCGCTCGTCGGTCTGGCCGGATCGAAGTCGATCTGCGCGCTGAACTTCGTGAAGCTGCCCTGCACCGGCACGTTCATCTGGCGCGAGATGGCGACGATCGTGCTCTTCGCCGCGTCGAGCTGCGCGTGCGCCGCCCCGCCCGCGAGCAGCGCCGCGGCGCCGCCCGCCCACACCGCGACGGCCCCGACGGCTGCGCGCCACCGCCAGGAGCGCATCCACCCTGACAATGCTTCCATGATCGTCTCGCTTGAGTTTCGTAGTCTCTCGCTTCATGGATCTTGCTGCGGCCACGTTCCGCAGCCATCCGGTTCCCATGCCCGAAAGATAATCCAATTCGCGTGACACCAAACATCTGGAGATAAAGCCGGGCCGCCAGGCGAGCCCGCACACGCGTAACGCGCAAACGTGGCACACTCGCAGCCCGTTTGTTGAGCCCGTTTGTTGAGCCCGTTGGTCCGTTTGTTGCACGCGCGAGCGTCGCCCAACGGGCCGGGGGGCCGCGCCCGTTCCGGCACGCCGCCGGGCGTGTTTGGTAACATGGCGCGACGCGCTGTCGGTACCTGCTGCTGGTAACTGTAGACAGGCGCGCCACCTCCGCACGTCCTATGTTCACGTCGTTTTGCGTCACCTGCCCGCATGGCCCAGGACAAATTGATCGCGTGTCACGATTGCGACGCGCTCTACCGCAAACCCCGGCTGCCCGGCCGCCAGTCAGCGCGCTGCTCGCGTTGCGGCGCGACGCTCTATAGCAGCGCCGCGTCCCAGCTCGACCGCATCTGCGCCGTCACGGTCGCGGCGCTCGTCACCTTCCTCATCGCCCAGTCGTTTCCGATCATCGAGCTGGATGCGAACGGCATCACCACGGAGTCGAGCCTGTTCGGCGCCCTCGTCGTGCTGTGGCACGAGGACATGGAAATCGTCGCGGTGATGGTCTTTTGCGCAACCATCCTCTTTCCGCTCACGGAGATGGTGGCGCTCCTCTACGTGCTGCTGCCGATACGGCGCGGCTTCATTCCACTGGGCTTCAACCGCGTGCTGCGCGCCATCCAGTTCGTGCGGCCCTGGGGCATGCTCGAAGTGTTCATGCTGGGCGTGCTCATCACGATCGTGAAGATGGTGAGTCTCGCGCGCGTGATTCCCGAAACCGCGCTCTTCGCGTTCGGTGCGCTCACGCTGATGTTCACCGTCGTCGTCACCTTCGATGCGCGCACGCTCTGGGACATCGCCGACGGCCTGCGCGACGCCGCCCGCGCGCCGCGCGAGGGTGGCGCGGGGCCGGACGGGCAGGCGGGCGGCGCCGGCG
>DATBXG010000198.1:0-3638 GCA_036514415.1 Paraburkholderia sp. | reverse complement strand
CGTGCTCGTGCGAATGACGCGTGCCGTCCGGTGCGATCAGCTGGAACACGTGGCGACCGTCGCTCGTGGGCGTATCGAGCGTCTCGAAGCGCGAGAGGTCGTCGGGCGTGAGCGGCGGCGCGTTCTGCGCGAGCAGGCTCGGCGCGCCGACCAGCATCTGTTCGGTGCGCCACAGCGGCCGCACCACGATATTGGCGTTCTGGGGCGGTTCCGAGCGCACGCGCAGCGCGATATCCACGGAATCTTCGAACAGGTCGATCACGCGGTTCGTCACGCGCATCACCACCCGCACCTCGGGGTAGCGGTGCATGAATTCCGGAATGATCTGCGAAAAGATGGTTTGCGAAAGCGTGACCGGCACGCTCACGCGCACCGTGCCGCGCGGCGAGGAACGTAGCGACTGAACGACGTTCACCGCGGCCTGCGCCTCGGCAAGCATCGCGCGGCAATGCTCGTAGAAGAGCTGGCCCGCTTCGGTGAGCGCGAGCTTGCGCGTGGAGCGCTGCAAAAGACGCACGCCGAGCGAAGCCTCGAGTTCGCTCACCCGGCGCGACAGACGCGACTTCGAGATGCCGAGCACGCGTTCGGCGGCGGAAAAGCCGCCATGCTCGATCACCTGCGAGAAGTACATCAGGTCGTTCAGGTTATGCGAATCGATTTTCATGTCGTCGTTCCAGCGATGGGACAATCCATTGCGATAGGGCCGTAAAACAGGCCAAATTGGCTACCTATAATAGCGGTTTGTTTCGCATATGACGCAATTCCCACAATTCGAGGTGATATCCATGACCACGACCCGTACGATCGAACGCGTTTATCCCGCGGTTCGCACCACCGAGGGTGGCGGATTCATCGTTCATCGGCCGTTTCCCACCCGAGCGCTGATGGACTTCGATCCGTTCCTGCTGCTCGACGAAATGGGCCCCGTCGACTACGCGCCCGGCGAGGCCAAGGGTGCGCCCGACCACCCGCATCGCGGCTTCGAAACCGTCACCTATATGGTCGAGGGCCGCTTCGGTCACAAGGACTCCGCGGGCCACTCGGGCACGCTGCGCCCAGGTGACGTGCAATGGATGACGGCCGGCGCGGGCGTGATCCACAGCGAGATGCCCGACCCCGAATTCACGCGCACCGGCGGCCGCATGCACGGCCTGCAGCTGTGGGTGAACCTGCCCGCGCGCGACAAGATGATCGCGCCGCGCTACCAGGAGCTGCCGACGGAGCAGATTCCGGTAGGCCGCTCGAAGGACGGCAAGGTCACGGTGAAGGTGATCGCGGGCGAGGCGCTGGGCGCCAGGGCCGCTATCGAAACGCGCACGCCCATCCTCTACCAGCACTTCACGCTCGCGCCCGGCGCGCGCGTGGAGCAGCCAGTGCCGGCCGAGTATCGCGTGTTCGCCTATGGCCTCTCGGGCACCGGCCTCTACGGCCCGCAAGCGCAAGCCATCGAAGCCCGGCAGATGGTGACCTTCGCCAGCGACGGCGACACCGTCACGCTCGCCGCCCCGGCCGACGCGAACGCTCCGCTCGAAGTGCTGCTGATCGGCGGCGTGCCGCTGAACGAACCGGTCGTGCGCTACGGTCCGTTCGTGATGAACACGGAGCAGGAGATCCGCCAGGCCGTGCTCGACTATCAGGCCGGGCGCATGGGGCGCATCGCTCACTGAGGCGCGCCGCGGCGCGGGTTCCGAAGCCTCTCCACAGGCCCGCCCGCTTTCCGTCACAATAAGGCTTCCGGGGCGCGCACCGCCGGCGCGCGCCCGTCCCTCTTTAACCGTCCCGCCCGCGAGGAGCGCATGGCCGAACCCGCAGTCACCGCACACATTGGCTCGACGAACTACCAGGTTCAGTTCGACGACGGCACACACACCTGGATCGCCGACGAGCCCGCCTCGCTCGGCGGCGGCGACCGCGGACCGTCGCCCTTCTCGCTGCTGCTCTCGAGCCTCGGCGCCTGCACCTCCATCACGCTGAAGATGTACGCACAACGCAAGGAGTGGCCCCTCGAAGGCGTACGCGTCAAGCTCTCCATGGAAACCGGCAACGAAGGCACGAAGATCGATCGCCAGATCGCGCTCGAAGGCGCGCTCACCGAAGCGCAGCGCGAGCGCCTGCTGCAGATCGCCAACAACTGCCCGGTGCACAAGGTCCTCACGAACACGATCGCGATCCGCACGGGTCTCGTCGTCGCCTGAGCGTCGGCGGACGGACACAGACACAGGAAGGCGCCGCCTTGAATTTCGAACACCTCATCCAGATCAACGATCCGCTGAACCCGCTCGTAGAGGCCATGACGCGCGAGCAGCTCTGGGAAGGGCTCGTGCTGCGCGCGGAGCAGCCGCAGCTCTTCGTGATCGGCCTCGACAGCTGCACGATCCTTTCGCGCACCGATAGCACGTTGGAGCGCGAGCTGCACTACGGCCACGCCACGGTGCGCGACCGCGTCACGCTCACACCCAACGAGAGCGTGCGCTACGACATCATGGCGACGGCCGAGTACGTGGGCGGCTCGCTCACGATGACGATCGAGCAGCCCGATCCGCTGCAGCTCTTTCTGCGCTTCGAGTACCGCACGACGCTGCCGACCGCCGACACCGAAGACGATCGACAGACTTCGGAGATCGTGAAGTCGGCGTATCGCGAATCGGATATCGACACCGTGCGTCTCATCCGCCAGTTCGTGCAGGGCGATGGCAGCGCGCCGAACGCGCTGCACTGAACCCGGTCGAGGTCGTCGGCCCTCCCCGCGCGGGTCGACGACCTCGATTCAGCCCGCGGCGCCCTGCTTTGCGCTCAGGCTATCGGTTGTCATTTTCGATGAATATCTCACAGTTGCAAATGTGAACGATTATCATTTAGAATTATTCCATCGAATCGAGACAAAGACGTCACGTTCATGACCGAACCGAACCGCACCTCCACGCTAAGCTTGCGCCGCCTTGGCGGCTCGGCGTTGACCGGCGCGCGGCCCAAGCCCGCCGTTGCCCAGCCGAAACCGCGCAAGAGCATCGAAACGGCGAGCGCCACCGCAAGCAGCGAGCGAACGCTTGATAGCGCGGCGCTGCTGCAAGGCCGCAGCCATGTGAGCATCATGCACAACGGCGAGACGTATCAGTTGCGGGCCACCCGGCTCGGCAAGCTGATCCTGACGAAATAGGTTTCAAGCAGTTTTCAACCGGGTATTGTGGGGACCGCCTCCATCGAGAGGCGTTGGGGCATTAGCCAGCAACGACGGCTTGCACGCGAGATCTAGACCCCTTCGTGCAGACATCCTTCAAGCTTCAAGCCAGCCGTCGAAGCAAGCCACGCCACTTTTTTTGTTCTCACCACTGTGTCGATCCGGAGTTGGCGCTTTAGCGCTGACTCCGGTCCCATGCAAAGCACGGGGCGGCGCGCGAAGCGTGAGCCGCCCGATGCAAGAGCCGCGGATCAGTCCGCGGCTTTTGTTTTTCTGGCGTCGTCTAGCGCGACGATGATTGGGCTTATTCCGCCCCGAGCGCCGCTATGCCCGCGCGCGCGATGGCGGCATCCTGGTCGGACTTCACGCCCGAGACCCCTACCGCGCCTATGACATCGCCGTTCACGCTCACGGGTACGCCGCCTTCCAGCATGCCGGTGAGTGGCGCACTCAGGAACGC
>DATBXG010000197.1:0-7768 GCA_036514415.1 Paraburkholderia sp. | reverse complement strand
TTTGACGTTTCATCTTCACCAAGGGGTTGTCGATGTCTGCGATTGAATCGGTTCTTCAGGAACGCCGCGTCTTTGCGCCTTCCGAGCAAACGGTGGCTGGCGCCACGGTGTCCGGCATGGACGCATACAAGGCGCTGTGCGCCGAAGCCGAACGCGATTACGAAGGCTTCTGGGCGCGACTCGCGCGCGAAACGCTGACGTGGCAAAAGCCCTTCACGAAGGTGCTCGACGAATCGAAGGCGCCGTTCTACACGTGGTTCGAGGACGGCGAGCTCAACGCCTCGTACAACAGCCTCGACCGCCACGTCGAAGCGGGCAACGGCGAGCGCGTCGCGATCGTCTTCGAGGCCGACGACGGCACCGTCACGAACGTCACCTACAAGGATCTGCTCTCGCGTGTGTCGCGCTTCGCCAATGCGCTGAAGAAACGCGGCGTCAAGAAGGGCGACCGCGTGGTCATCTACATGCCGATGTCGATCGAAGGCGTGGTCGCCATGCAGGCCTGCGCGCGCATTGGCGCGACGCACTCGGTGGTGTTCGGCGGCTTCTCGTCGAAGTCGCTCCACGAGCGCGTGGTCGACGTGGGCGCCGTCGCGCTCATCACCGCCGACGAGCAGATGCGCGGCGGCAAGGCGCTGCCCCTCAAGAACATCGCCGACGAAGCGCTCGCCATGGGCGGCTGCGAGGCAGTGCACAGCGTGTTCGTCTACAAGCGCACGGGCGGCAAGGTCGCCTGGCACGAAGGCCGCGACTTCTGGATGCACGAAGTCTCGGCGGCCGAGAGCGACACCTGCGCGCCGGTGCCCGTGGGCGCGGAACACCCGCTCTTCATCCTCTATACGTCGGGCTCGACGGGCAAACCGAAGGGCGTGCAGCACAGCACGGGCGGCTATCTGCTGTGGGCCGCGCAGACCATGAAGTGGACCTTCGACTACCAGCCTTCGGACGTGTTCTGGTGCACGGCCGACATCGGCTGGATCACGGGCCACAGCTATATCGCCTATGGGCCGCTCACGATCGGTGGGACCCAGGTCATGTTCGAAGGCGTGCCCACGTACCCGAACGCGGGCCGCTTCTGGGACATGATCGCGAAGCACAAGGTCACGGTGTTCTACACGGCGCCCACGGCCATCCGCTCGCTCATCAAGTCAGCCGAAGCCGACGCGAAGGTGCACCCGAAGAGCTATGACCTTTCGTCGCTGCGCATCCTCGGCACGGTCGGCGAGCCGATCAATCCCGAAGCGTGGATGTGGTACTACGAAAACGTGGGCGGCAAGCGCTGCCCGATCGTCGACACCTGGTGGCAGACCGAAACGGGTGGTCACATGATCACGCCGCTGCCTGGCGCCACGCCGCTCGTGCCGGGTTCGTGCACGCTGCCGCTGCCGGGCATCATGGCCGCGATCGTCGACGAAACGGGCCAGGACGTGCCGAACGGGCAGGGCGGCATCCTGGTCGTGAAGCGCCCGTGGCCCGCGATGATCCGCAACGTGTGGGGCAACCCCGATCGCTACAAGGCGGGCTACTACCCCGAGGAACTGGGCGGCAAGCTCTACCTCGCGGGCGACGGCAGCGTGCGCGACAAGGACACGGGTTACTTCACGATCATGGGCCGCATCGACGACGTGCTGAACGTCTCGGGCCACCGCCTCGGCACGATGGAGATCGAGTCGGCGCTGGTGGCGAACCCGCTCGTGGCCGAAGCCGCCGTGGTGGGCCGCCCCGACGACACCACCGGCGAAGCGGTGGTGGCCTTCGTGGTGCTCAAGAGCACGCGTCCGCACGGCGACGAGGCCGTGAAGCTCGCCAACGAGCTGCGCGCCTGGGTGGGCAAGGAGATCGGGCCGATCGCCAAGCCCAGGGACATCCGCTTCGGCGAAAACCTGCCGAAGACGCGCTCGGGCAAGATCATGCGCCGTTTGCTGCGCTCGCTGGCCAAGGGCGAGGCGATCACGCAGGACGTTTCCACGCTGGAAAACCCGGCGATTCTCGACCAGCTCGGCGAATCGCTCTAAAAGTCGAGCCTCGCGCGGCGCCTCGCCTGGCGCCGCGCGCCGCGCCGAACCCCGCATTGATCCGGATTGCCGGCCAAACGCGTTTTTGCTACACAGGCGCATGGCCGCGCCACACACTACTCCGCAGAACAATCTCAATCCATTGCCTGAGCCACCGCCGGTGAGCGAGGCGATGGCGCACGCGCATCGGCGCTACTGGCGCTTCAATATCGCGCTCATCGCCGTGCTCATGACGATCGGCTTCATCGCGTCGTTCGTCGCGCCGCTCTTTGCCCGCGCGCTCGCCGACGTGCGCTTTGCCGGCTTCAGCCTGCCGTTCTACCTCGGCGCACAGGGCGCGATTCTGCTCTACGTGCTGCTCGTGGCGATCTATATCGTGCTGATGCAGCGTGCCGACCGCGTACTGCAGGCCGCGCGCGAAGCCGACATTGCCATCCGCGAGGCGAGCAGGGCCCAGCAACGATGAAGCTCGCGCACCGTCTCATCCGCTCATACGCGTTGTACACGCTCGGCTTTCTCGCCTTCGTCTACGTGATGTGGCGCATCGAGCTTGCCACTGGCCCCGGCATGTGGATCGGCTATGTGTTCCTGTTCGTGCCGATCGCCGTGTATGCGGTGATCGGGCTGCTTTCGCGCACCTCCGACCTCGTCGAATACTATGTGGCCGGGCGTCGCGTGCCGTCGTTCTTCAATGGCATGGCGACGGCCGCCGACTGGCTTTCCGCCGCGTCGTTCATCGGCCTCGCGGGCTCGCTCTACGCGAGCGGCTACGACGGGCTCGCCTACCTGATGGGCTGGACGGGCGGCTACTGCCTCGTCGCCTTCCTGCTAGCGCCGTATGTGCGCAAGCTCGCGCGCTACACGATTCCCGATTTCCTCGGCACGCGCTTTTCGAGCAACCTCGTGCGCGCGCTCGCCGTGCTCGCGACGATCCTGTGCTCGTTTGTCTATCTCGTCGCGCAGATCCAGGGCGTGGGGCTGATCGCCACGCGCTTCATCGGCGTGGACTTCGCCATCGGCATCTTCTGCGGGCTGGCGGGCATACTCGTGTGCTCGTTCCTTGGCGGCATGCGCGCCGTGACGTGGACGCAGGTTGCGCAGTACATCATCCTCATCGCGGCCATCCTGATTCCGGTCTCGCTGATCGCGCATCGCGACGGCCTGGGCTGGCTGCCGCAAATCGAGTACGGCAACGTGATGCAGCGCGTGGAAGCGCTCGAGCGCGACGTGCGCGGCGCGAGCGCGGAGGCCAACGTGCGCGACGCGTACCGCACGCGCGCGGCGCAATGGCAAACGCGGCTCGATACGCTGCCGCAGTCGTACGTGAAGGAGAAGACGCAGCTCGTCGAATCGCTCGCGGACCTGCGCCGACATAACGGCCCGCTGCGCGATATCGATTCACTGGAGCGTGAGCTCAACGCCTTCCCGCGCGACGTGGACGCCGCGCGCATGGTGTGGACGCGCCAGCGCGACGACCTGCTCGAGCGCGCCTCGCCGCCCGTGCCGATGAACGAGCCGTTCCCCGCCGACGACGAGGCGCAACGGCGCAATCATCAACGCAATTTCCTCTCGCTGCTTCTGTGCCTCTCGCTCGGCACGGCTAGCCTGCCGCACATACTCACGCGCTATAACACGACGACCTCGGTGGCCTCAGCGCGCCGCTCGGTGGGCTGGACGCTGTTCTTCGTCGCGCTTTTCTACCTGACCGTGCCGGTGCTCGCGGTGCTGATCAAGTTCGAGGTCCTCGCGCATCTGGTGGGGCAGCGCTTCGACGATCTGCCGCAGTGGGTGATGCAGTGGCGGCGTATCGAACCGTATCTCATCAACGTTGCCGACGTGAACGGCGACGGCGTGGTGCGCTGGAGCGACATCCAGATGCAGCCCGACATGGTCGTGCTCGCCGCGCCGGAAATTGCCGGGCTGCCTTACGTGATGTCGGGGCTCATTGCGTCGGGCGCGCTCGCGGCCGCGCTCTCGACCGCCGACGGCCTGCTGCTCACGATCTCGAACGTGCTCTCGCACGACGTGTACTACCACATGGTCGATCCGGAAGCGTCGAGCCAACGGCGCGTGACGATGTCGAAGATCCTGCTGCTCGGCGTGGCGCTGTTCGCTTCGTACGTGGCGTCGCTCAACACGGGCAACATTCTCTTCCTGGTGGGGGCGGCGTTTTCGCTCGCGGCGTCGAGTCTCTTTCCGGTGCTCGTGCTGGGCGTGTTCTGGAAGCGCACGACGCGTCTCGGCGCCGTGGCCGGCATGATCGCGGGCCTGACCGTGTGCGTCTATTACATCGTCTCGACCTATCCGTTCTTCACGCAGCTCACCGGTTTCGTGGGGCCGCGATGGTTCGGCATCGAGCCCATCAGTTCGGGCGTGTTCGGTGTGCCCGCCGGCTTTCTCGTGGCGATAGGCGTGAGCTTGCTCGATCGCAAGCCGGACGCGTATACGGTCGCGTTGGTGGACTATATTCGCCACCCGTGAGGGCAGGGACCTGATCGCCGGTGTGCGGTCGATCACATGAGGAACGGGCGAGGCGGGAGATACTGAACTCCTCTCGTTCCCGCGAACCGGTCCTCGAAGCAGTACGCGGGAATTCGACGTCGGGCTGCGGCCCGACGTCTTTTTCTATCCGCCTTGGCCGTTTCGGCTGCTCATTGAAACGTTGCGCGCTCAACAACCGGAAACGCAGTGATCCGGTGCGAGGCGCCGCGCCATTCCCTTGCCAACGGTTTCACCCTGGGCGTCCCGGAGTTCGCGTTGGCGGCTAAGGTACAATTTCGCGCCGCCCATGTATCGCGCGGCAATTCGAATCAGAAAAAAGACCGCCTTCTTCGGGGAAGCCATTGAAGCTAATTGCATTGAGCCTTTGCGCCGTTTTTAGCGCCAGCGCGGCGAGCACTGCTTTTGCCGAATGCTGGGGCAATGATGCCTTCCAGAATTGCGTCGACACATCGGGCAACTCGTACACCGTGCAGCGCTTCGGCAACACGTCTACGGTCAACGGGTATCAGCAAAAACTGCCGGGCGAGGGCTGGGAGCAGACAGGCGCGTCGATTGGCGATACGACGTTTATTACCGGGCAGGCTGCTGATGGGTCGACGTGGACTGAAACGATCACGAACCACGGCAATGGCTCGCGGACGATCTCGGGCATGGACGGGAAAGGGCTCGTGTACAACAAGTATTGCACTGTGTATGGGTGCAATTGAGCGCCTTGGGATGTGCAATCGCGGCGCGGTACTGTCAGGTATAGCGCTCACCGCGTGACCGCGTCGCGTGCAGGCCGAGAGCGATACAGCAGGGTGTGTCGCGACACTGCGCGGTTCAAAAGCAACTTTCGCGATTGGGCCAGCAAACACCGTTACGCGTGTGATGTTGCCGAGCGGGCGCCAGCGCATACGGTCGCGAATGAGGTTGAGGCGGCTGACCGCCGCGCAGCATTTCCAGGTCGGCGCCGCACGATGATGGAATCATTGCCGGCGCAAGTTGGCGGTGGCCGATTAGCGCTTTAACGAGAAAGGGTTATGGCGCGCTCCGGCGTAACTCGTCTTGCCGCGAAAACTTAAACGGATTTTCCGGGCTGGCGAAGCGAAGTCGGATTTCGTTGTTAGTCGGGGTAAAGTGTCCGCGCTCGAACGTGAAGTACGAAACAAGCAGCCCTGTACGTGTGCCTTGTGCTTCGTCGAACAGATAGCTGTTCTTCGGGAAGGCGAGTTGGCCGTCCTTCGTTGCCACTATTGCCCGGCATGACGAAAGCAATGCAGGTAGATGAAGAAAGGTTGGCCTACGGCCTAGCGGGTCTACCAGAAGGAATATCTGCTGGTATCGGTCTGCTTCGCCGGACCCGCTGCCGTGCCCTTCTACGCAGAGAAGGGGCGGACGATTGCCCACGGACGTCGCAATGAAAACATTGGCGCTGGCGGGATAAATGTTCCCTACTGGCTCATTTGGAAGCGTTATCGCTCGCGCGAATTTGTAGGCGCGGCCGTTGATCGTTATGTGATTCGGCGCGACCTGGATTCGTGTTGCAGTCCCGGCGACGGTTGCATGCAAATCGGTGTAAGCGCCTTCCTCTCCTGGTTGGGAATGGAGAATTCCGGCCTCGTGCTTGACCGGTTCGCTGAACACTGCGCCTGCCTGGGCAGTATAGAACGCGTCATAGCCATCAAAGGTCTGGGCTGCGTACGCACCCGTTGATACGGCGGCAAGAGCCACCGCCAGCATTGTGGCTAGTCTCATCGGTATGCCTTTCCCCCTGTTGCTTTCAGGTAGTCGGGATTGTGGAGCCAGAAAATCGTACTGCCGTGAGTGGCGGTCGATACCCATACAGAATCGTAGCGACCGCGCTCAGCACCATCGACGATTTTTCCGGTTTTCCTGTTTTTAACTTGCCAACGCACAATAACATTTCGCCTCTTTTCCGGCACATCGAATATGTTGTGCGCAGCATCGCCCCATTTAAAGCCATCCCGGACCTTTGGGTGGTTGGCGTAGTTTGATTTGAAATCTAGTCCGTCCCACCAATACCCACCACTGGACGGGTCCGGGCCGCTATTGGCTATGGCTTTCTCCGACCAGTCGAGAGCCAATTTCATCGCCGGGTCAAACGCAATCCCTGCGTCGGATGTTCGCATAAATTTGTTGAATCGGGCGTTTGATCCATTCCACGCATACGAATAGTTTGAATCGAAGGCGCGCAACTCAGAGACCGTTTTATTGCCCCATGCCCGACATCTGTTGGCGACGGCGAACGCTATTCCACCGATTTCTTGCGGGTCATTGGCCGTAGATGCTTCGCCATAGGCAACTGCGGCCAGCAGGCGCACGTTCTTATCAATCGTATCGCTCATCGAACGTTCCCCTTTCGCCATGCGATGAATGTCAGATTCGGATGATCACTTTTCGATATTCCCAGCGTTTTTCCAGATGCAAGCGTTTTGTTATCGAGAAGCGAAGCACCATCGCTTAGTAACTTGTAGGTCATTCCTTCGATCGGCTCGCCAGTCATTGCATCTACTATTTCGAAGTAATGTTCCAGTTCGTCATAGTCGGTGGACGAAGCGCCGCTTTCGCCCCCCGCCTGTCTCGCGGCGGCCGCGCCAGAACCAGCGCTAGTTCCTAGAAAGATTCCGGGATTGCTACCGACGATCACGCGATTCTTGCCACACGGACACATCACCAGGTCGCCGTCCACGACTACATTGCGGCCTTTTTCCGACATGCCCTTGCCAGTGCCAAAAATCTCGTATGCCCCTTTGCAGTTTCCACAACTGGCATGATCACCGCTCAAAGCGACTTTTTTGCTGTTGTCGTGAATGGTGGATGAATATGCAATTACGAAGCCGCCCGTCGTCGTCGGGTCGCCATTTCGTACCGCTGCTTTACGCATGTCTGGTTTCCCGGTCGTTGCCGACATGTGCAGGGTCGAACAGGCCTGGAATAGGCTTGTCTGGGTGTACTTCGATGCCCAACCCGTCCTGCAGTGTTTCCGCAATGCGGTCGCCATTGCTCAGTCGCGAGCCGACCAGCGCGAGTGGCATGCCATCCCACTCGGCGGCAAATCCCGCTCCGTCGATGATGGTGGATTCGCTGCCGTCGTCGTATCGAACAATGTCGCCTACACGCGCAAGCACTAGCCCGCAATATGCGAATTCTGTCGTCGCTTTCTCGATCCACCCGCCGCGTTCAGTGCGCGAGCCGATTGTCGCGAAGAGATGGGTCGTTGTCTTTTCTTGCTGTTCTGACATTGCTGG
>DATBXG010000196.1:0-9302 GCA_036514415.1 Paraburkholderia sp. | reverse complement strand
GCGCTCGGCCACACCGTAATAGAGCCCGGCGCGCGCGTATTTTTCTCCGGCGGAAAGCGAATGGCCGCGCGTGAGGTCTTCGTCGGCGAGCGCGGAGAGCTTGTCGGCACCGGCCTTCCACGCCTCGTAGAACGCGACCGTGCCGGGATCGTCCCCGGCCAGCGCCGCGTCGCGCAGCGGCGCGCACATGGCATCGACCTCGCCGATGTTGCCGCCGTGCGTGAGGGCGATCATCGTCGAGAGGCTCCACACGTAGTTGGTGGGAAAGTACTGGAACATGGTGATAGCTGTCCGGTAGTGAATCGGTGGTTTGTTTCAGTCGAAGATCGAGGGCAGTTCGGCAGCGATCCACACCTCGCCGTTTTCGACGCGCGCCGGCACTTTCACGAGCGACTGGCCGGCGCACGGCCCCGCGAAACAGAGGCCGGTGCGGATGTCGAAATGCGCCGAATGCGCGTAGCAGACGATGTGCTCGCCATCGCCCGAAAGAAAGCGATCCTGGCGGTATTCCATGGGCCGATGCTCGTGCGGACAGTCGTTGAGCCACACGAACACCTCGGCGCCCTGGCGCACCACGCACAGGCGGTCGTCGAGGCCTTCGCGAAGCAGGCCGCGCGCGCCGCCATCGGGAATGTCGTCGAGCGTGCAGAGCAGGCGTTCTTCAGCGCGCGCGGTCATGCTCATGTTTCCTCGTTCGCGCATTCACTCGCCCGGTGCCCACTTGTTGCGGGCCTCGAACAGGAAGATCTGCGAATTGTCGGCGCCCGGGTCGACGGCGCGCGGCGTCCAGGTTGCGTCGTGCAGGTCCATGTCGGCGTCGAACTCGATCGTCGCGCCGAACGGGCTGTTGAAGTACCAGAAGTAGTTGCTGCCAAGCACGTGGCGCCCCGGTCCCCAGAAACTCTTGTAGCCCTTCTTGACGAAATTCCAGCCATGCTGCAGCACTTCGCCCGATGATCCCAGGTGGAACGTGAAGTGATTGCAGCCGATCATGTGATCGTTCTGGCTCTCGATCATGAAAAGCGTGTGATGGTCATGCGTGCCCGCGGGGCGCATGAACGGGCCGAGATGATTGAAGCGGTCGGTCACGGTGAAGCCGAGTCGCGCGTAGAACGCTTCAGCCTTTTTCACGTCTTCGACGAAATACACGACGTGGGAGAGCGTGCGCGGCTTGATGACTTCGTCGGGATTCGCGGCACAGTCATTGGGTTCGCGGCCCGGCGGCTGGCCGGGCACGTTGAAGCCCAGGTAGCGCGCTTCGTAGGGGCGCCGCTGCGTGACCATGAACGCGACACCGAAGCCCGCGTCGTCCATGCAGTGCACGGTGCCGTTTGCGTCCACATGCACCTCGCGCTCGGCTTCGAGATGCGCGCGGATCGTGGCGAGCGTGTCCGCGTTGTCCACGCCGTACACCGTTTCGCGCAGGCTGGGCCTGGCCGCTTTGGGCGGCAGCGGCGGCAGGCGCGGATCATCGGCGGCACGCATCACGAGGCCCGTGCCGTCGAGCGCCGTGAATACGCCGCCGTGCACGGGGTCGTATTCGACTTCGTCGAGGCCATAGTCGAGCAGGTACTGGCGCGCCCCCGCCATGTCGTCGATGCCGAAAACGAGGTATTCGAGTCCAACGATCTGCATGATAAGGATTCCTTTTCGTTTGCTGCGCACACCGCATGCGTTGCGGTGTCGATGCAGCCAGGGTATGTTCAGTGCGCCATTGCGCGCGTGATGAGCTGATCCACGTTGCCGTCGTGACGCAGGCCGAGTTGCTCGGCCTCCGGTGTGAAAAGCGGCGGATAAGCTGCAAAGAGCCGCTCGACGAACCGATCGGGCACGTAGCTGACGAGCGCCTTGCGTTCGCTGCCGAAGCGTGCGGCCAGTGCATCGACCACTTCGGCGATGGTGAGGCGAAGCACCGGCATCTGATAGCTGCGCCGCGCGTTCAAGCGCTCCGCATCGACGGTCGCCGCGTGCAGCAGGTTGTCTAAGCACGCGCCCACCGAGATCCACCACGCGACGCCCTCGGGCGAGACGGGCACCGTGATCGGTTCGTTCGCGGCGAGCTTCCAGAACAGCTGGCTCATGAATGCGGACATCAGGCCCGCGCCGTCCCCTGGCCGCGCAACGACGCCGGGCAGGCGCAGCGAGCAGCCCTGAACCCAGCCAAGGCGCGTGGCGTCGGCAACCAGCGCCTCGCCCATCAGCTTGTGGGCGCCATAGCTCAGCGCCGGAGCGGGCAGCGTGTGTTCGTCGACGAACTCGGGCAGCTTTTCGCCATAGACGGCAACGGTGCTCGCGAACACGAAGCGCGGCGCTCGCGGCTGGCTGCGCAAGTCTTCGAGCAGGCCGAGTGTGGCGTCGAGATTGATCGCACGGCCGAGCGCGTAGTCGCGCTCCGCCGCGCCCCCGGGAATGCTCGCGAGATGGAACACGGCGTCGACGGGCGAGGCGTACGCCTGCGCGCGAACCTGTGCATCGGCGATGCTGCCGGCGATCTGGTTCACGCGCGCGTCCGCGGGCGCGCCGTCGAAGCCGATATCGAGGAGCGTGAGCTTCGACACGGCGGCACCGCCGAGGCCGTCAGCAAGCAGCCGCTTGACGAGCGCGCGCCCCACGAAACCCTGTGCGCCAGTGACGACGACATGGCTCATCGCTCACCCCCTTTGCGAAACGGCAGCGTCGCGAGGAATGCGAGGCGCGAAGCGCCGAGCATCTTCAACCCGGCTCGCGCCGAAGCGGCGTCGAGGCGCGCCTCCATCGGCATGGTGCCGAAGCTCTTGCCCTTGATGACGAGCTCGTTCCCCACGCGCTCAAGCGACTCCACATGCATCAGTTCTTCGTCGGCGGGGCCGCGCAACACCATGCCTTCCTTCTTCGCAGCGTGGCCGCTCGTGCCGTTGGCGGTGGCGGGCACGCCGCTGTCCTGACGCGCGCCCTTCGCTACGCTGCCGAAGTCCATGCCTAGTTGTTCGAACATCCTGATCGCCGTGGCGCGGCCCGCGCCGTACACGCCGCCGCCGGGATGCTGGAATGGGCCCGCAAGATACAGGCGCTCGACGCCGGGCACGGTGAACTGGCCGAGGTCGGGCGTGGGCCGATGGCCTGCGCTTTGGTAGAAGTAGGGCGCCACGCCGTGCAGGTCGCCGCGCATCATGCTGTTCGGGCTCGAGCGTTCGAGATCGACGGGACTGACGATGCTGCGGGCGACGATGTTCTCGCTCGTGAGGTTCGAGACGAACTTGCGGTAATGCGCGAGCGAGAGATCGCCGATCTCTTCCTTGAACTCGTCCCAGTGACGGCCAGCCCAGCGCGGGTCCTTCACGCTGTACGGCGCGAACGTGATGCCATGAAACATACCCTTGCCGGCCGGCACGCGCGTCTTGTCGCCGATGCTTTCGTCGCCACCTGCGCACAGGCGTCGCTCGGTGATGAGGCCGCGCTTGAGGTCGTCGAAATCGGCGAGCATGTCGTCGAGTTTGTCGGTGGCCATGAACTCGAGCATGGTGGCGTAACCCACTTCCTCGCCTGCGTAATAGCGCGCGTTTTCTTTCAGGTCGTAGTGGCTCACCATGATCGAGAAGGGCGCGAGTGTGGCGCGTTCAGCGCGCTTGAGCACCGGCTCTGGCACGCCTTCCACGAAGCGGCGAATCACGTGCGGATGAATCGCACCGATCACGGCGTCTTTCGCAAGTATCGTTTCGCCGCTCGCAAGCTGCACGCCGCTCGCGCGGCCCGCGCTCGTGAGGATCTTCGCGACCTCCGCGTTGCAGCGCACTTCGCCGCCATACGATTCGATGCAGCGCACGAGCGATTCCGTGAGCTTGCCGCTGCCGCCGATGGGCTGCGAAACGCCATACGTATGGATGATGCCCGGCATCAGCAACACACCCATGCCGGTGCCGAGTTCGTTGGGCGCCTGCAGGTTCTCGCTCACGAGGCGCAGCAGATGAATCTTGATCTTGTCGCTCTCGTAGAGCTGATTCACGAGATCGAGGCAATCGCGGTTCATGTAGTCGAGCATCAGGCGGCCTTCGTCGCTGCGGTCGAGCATCGCGACGAGTTCGCCCAGCGGCGGCGGCGGCGAGTAGAGGCCTGGCATGAACATCTGCAGGACCTGCTGGCTCATCTTCACGAATTCGCGGTACGTATCGGCGTCTTTCTGCGAGACCTTCGCAAAACATTCGCAGGTCTTGTCGATGTCCTTGTACGTGAACAGCACCGACTGATCGGGGAAGATAGTTGCATGCGGCACGGGCGAATAGTGGTACTTCAGGCCGTGTTCCGAAAGCAGGCCAAGTTCGTCCTGGCGCAGCATCGGATTGCCCTGAATCATGATGTGCACGCTCGAATGCTCGTCGTGCCAGTAGCCCGGCGTGTTCAGTTCGCGCGTGCTCACGCCGCCGCCCGGCCATGCCTTGCGTTCGAGCACGAGGACTTTCTTGCCCGCCTTCGCGAGATACGCGGCGGCGACGAGGCCGTTGTGCCCCGCGCCCATCGCGACGATGTCGTATTGCCCGCTCATGCGCTTGCTCCTGCCTTTTCTGCCAATGCTTGCTGATTCACGTAAGTCGCCTGCACGAAACGATGGTCGATTGCACCGAAGATCGACTGGCCGTCGTGGCCTTTCATTTCGAAGCGCAAACGTTCGCCGAATTGCAGCCACGGTGTGCGCGATTCGCCATGTTCCAGCATTTCGATGGCGCGTTGCTCCGCGAGGCACGCGGAACCTGTTGCTCGATAATCGGCGTTCGAAAACGTGCCGGAGCCAAGCAGCATGCCCGCACGCAGATTGCGGTTGTACGCAATGTACGCAATCAGGTCGTGAAAGCCGAAGCTCATCTCGCGGCCATTCGGCGCGCCGAAGCGCTGGCCGTTGCGCGCGACTTCCAGGTCGAGCTGCACACGGCCGTCTTGCCATGCGTCGCCGAGTTCGTCAGGCGTGACCGCCACGGGCGCGAAAGCCGTTGCGGGCTTCGCGAGAATGAAGCCGAAGCCCATGCCCAGTTCGCGAAAGAGGTGCTTGCGCATGCTCACGTCGTTGAACAGCGTGATGAGGCGCACGTGCGCGAGCGCGTCGGCGGGGCGCGTGCCCATCGGCACGTCGCCGAGGATCACGCCCACTTCGCCTTCGAAGTCGCAGTTGTCGGCTTCGTCGGGGAAGGCGTAGTCGTCGTGCGGGCCGGCGAAGTCGTCGGCCTGGCGCTGGATCAGCACGGGAATCGCTGGGTCGGACTTCTTTTCCGGATGATACGCCTGCGTCATGATGCGGCCGTGATTGAGGAACGCCGAAGCGTCGATGAACTGATGCGTGCGCGGCAGCGGCGCGGTGCAGGCATGAGCGTCGAAATCGAATGCGTCCGCGGCCGTGCCTGCGTTGAGCGCTTCGTAGAGCGCCTGCAAGGCAGGTTCTGCGCGCGTCCAGTCATCGAGCGCGGCGCGCAGCGTCGGGGCAATGGAGGCTGCGCGAACCGCCCGGAGAAGATCGCGCGAGACGACGATCAAGGCGCCATCGGGATGGCCGGTATTGAGCGACGCGAGTTTCATGGTGGCTGTCTCCTTCGTTGTCTCTTTGGTGTTGACTCTTTTAGCGCAGCGGGCGCCCGCCGTCGACAGGCAGTACGCAGCCGGTGGTAAAGCGCAGATCGCGCGCGGCGGCGAGCACGGCTTGCGCGATTTCCTGCGGATCGGCGAGGCGTCCGAGCGGGGTGCGCGCCGCCTGCTCGTCGCGCCATGCGGTGTCCATCGACTTCACGAACTCGGTATCGACGAGTCCCGGCGAAACCGAGACCACGCGAATCTGCGGGGCAAGCGCGCGTGCCAGCGACTTCGTGAGATTGTCCAGCGCGGCCTTCGACGCGCAATAGATCACATTGCTCCCCATTGCTGTTTGCGCCGCGATCGACGAGATGTTGACCACGACCGCGCCGCCCGCGAGAGCGCTTTTCGCGAGCAGCGGGCGCAGCGCGCGCACCATCGCAAACGGACCGCGCACGTTGGTCGCGAGCACGTCGTCGATGAGCGCGTCGTGCATGCCGTCGAGATCGTCGTGCGCGACGAAGCGTGTCGTGCCCGCGCAATTGACGAGCACGTCGCAGCGGCCATAGTGCGTGGCAACGGTGTCGGCCAGGCGCGCGAGCGCGGCGCTGTCCGTGACCGGCGCGGCGAGCGCGCGATGACCCGCGCCGTCGAGCTGCGCAACGAGCGACTGCGCCGCTTCGGCCGAACTGCGATAACCGGCGACAACGGCGCAGCCCGCCTGCGCGAGCGTGCGGCAGATCTGCTCGCCAAGGCCGCCCGTCGCGCCCGTCACGAGCGCGACCGGGCGTTCGCCGGAAGGGGTGGTGAATTGCGTCATGCCGACCTCAATCGCGCTTGCCAAGGCGGCGCACGCGAATATCGGCCTGCTCCTTGTGGCCCGAGAAGTGCTCGAGCGCGCACAGCCGGGAGCACACTTCGCCGATCTTGACCGAAGCTTCGTCGGTGAGGATGCGCTGGTAGCTGTGCGTCTTGATGAACTTGCCGACCCACAGCCCGCCCGTGTAGCGCCCCGCGCCCATGGTCGGCAGCGTATGGTTCGTGCCGACTACCTTGTCGCCATAGGAGACGTTGGTGCGATGGCCGAGGAAGAGCGCGCCGTAGTTCGTCATGCGCTGCAGGAACCAGTCGGGGTCGCGCGTCATCACCTGGACGTGTTCGGAGCACAGGCGCTCGGCTTCCTGAAGCATTTCCTCGTCGCTATCGCACAGGATGATCTCGCCATAGTCGCGCCAAGCGACGCTCGCAACGGGCGCGGTGTCGAGGCGAGCGAGCACGGCTTCGATCGCGGCGGGCAACTCGGCGGCGATCTTTTTGCTCGTCGTGATGCAATACGCGGGCGAAGTCGGGCCGTGCTCGGCCTGGCCGAGCAGGTCGACCGCCACCAGCTCGGCATCTACGGTGTCGTCGCAGATCACGAGTGTTTCGGTCGGGCCCGCGAACAGGTCGATGCCCACGCGGCCGTAAAGCTGACGCTTCGCCTCGGCAACGAACGCATTGCCGGGGCCGACGATCATGTCCACGGGGGCGATGTGCTCGGTGCCGAGCGCCATCGCGGCCACGCCTTGCACGCCGCCCATCACGTAGATTTCGTCGGCGCCCGCAAGTGCCATTGCAGCGATGATCTCCGGCGAAGGCTTGCCGTCGAACGGCGGCGCGCAGGCGATCACGCGCTTGACGCCGGCGACCTTCGCGGTGAGCACGCTCATGTGGGCCGAAGCGAGCAGCGGATATTTGCCGCCGGGAATGTAGCAGCCCACCGAATTCACCGGAATGTTCTTGTGGCCGAGCACGACGCCGGGCAGCGTTTCCACCTCCACGTCGCGCAGCGAAAGCAGCTGGATCTGCGCGAAGCGGCGAATCTGCGCCTGGGCGAACTTGATGTCCTCGATTGCCTGCGGCGAGAGCGCGTCGATGCACGCCTGAATATCTCCCTGAGATAGCCGGAAGTTTTCGGGGTTCCATTTGTCGAACCGTTCGGAATACTCACGAACGGCAGATTCGCCGCGTGCTTCGATGTCGGCGATGATCTTTTCGACGGTCATGCGCACTTGTGCGTTGTTGTCGGCTTTGGCCTGGGCCGTCTGGCCCTTCTTGAGGTGTTCGATCATGTCGTTCTGCCCATGGAGATGAGTGGAGTCGGTGCGCGGGGCGCGAGCCTGGATAGCTTCGTTATTTCGCGTGCGCAGGCGATGCGTGCCAGTGCGCGAGCGGCAGACCGGGCACAGGCGAGCGGAAGCTCGCGAGCGTGTTGCCGCCAAGGCTGCCCAGATACACGGTGCGCAAATCGGGGCCGCCGAACGTGAGGCTCGCCATCATCGGGGCGAGCGTGCCTCGGCAGGCGCCCATCAGTTCGGGGGTGGTGGTGCCGTTGCGATAGTGGGTTTCGTAACGCGCGATGGCTTCCGGGTTGCCGTCGTCGAGCAGCGTGAGGACTTCGCCCTCGGGCGTGAGGGCGATGAGCTTCTCGGTGAGGATCAGCGTGATCCAGAGATTGCCGTGCGCATCGAACGCGAAGCCGTCGGGGAACCCGCCCAGGTCATGGGGGCCATAGATCTCGCGGTCGGTGAGCGAGCCGTCGTCCTGCACGCGCAGACGCGAAATGCGACGCGCGTTGGTTTCCACGACGTAGAGCCATTCCTCTTTGGCGTCGAGACGAATCTCGTTGGTCCCGACGAAACCATCCGCGACAATGCGGATACCATGCTCGTCGATCAGGCCCACGTAGCCGTCGGCGGTCTTCTCATTGATCGAGCGCGTCCACGGCACCTGGCGCGTGGTCACGGTGAACCAGATGCGCCCGCGCGTATCGGTGAGCACGAAATTGGTCTTGCCGAGCGGCTTGCCGTCGATGCGGTCGTAGAGCGTGCGCGAAGCGCCTTCGCGCGTCATCAGTTCGATGGCGTCGGTGCCGAAGTTCGCAATGACGATGTTGCCGTCGCGATCGAAAGCGAGGCCGTTGGGCAGCGTGCCGCCCATCATGAGCTGTTTGGCGTCCTGCGACGAGGGCTCATCGGCGTGCGCATGCTCGCTTTGTTGCGCGATCAACGTTTGCATACCGTCGGGTGCAATACGTACGACGCCACCGCGCGCGTCGGCGGTCCAGAGCGTGCCGTCGGGCTCGGCGAGAATGCATTCGGGGCGCAGCAGATCGTGGCCGACCATGCGGATGTCGTTGCGGTCGACTTGCCAGCCGTGCAGCGGGTTATGCGAAGTCGTCATGGGAACGTGTGAGCGTAGGCGAATGAAAGTAAGGCCAGGTAAGGGACCTGGCGAGCGGATTCAGCGAAAATCGCGATCGACGGCAAACGGTTCGAGCAGCTCGATCAGGTTGCCGCTCACGTCGCGAATGAAGGCCGTGGGATTGCCGTCGACCTTCAGTTCGAAGGCGATGTCGGCGCCCGCGTCGCGTAGCGCGGCCACTGCCGCGCTCACGTCGGGCACTTCGAAGCACATGTGCTTGTTGCCGTGCGTGCGCAGATCGAGGTTCGGCTCGCGGCGCTCGTCGGGCAGGGGCGCGGCGCCCGGCACTTCGAAGATCTCGATGCGGTATTGATCGCGGCGCACGAAGGCGATGCGCGCGGGAATCTTCTCGATGTGAAGTTGCTGCTCCAGCGTGAAACCGAGCATGCGGCCATACCAGGCAACCGCGGCGTCGAGGTCGGGCACGCTGATGCCGAAGTGATGGGGCCGCAACATGGGAAGCAGCGGCTGGGATGGCTCGCGAAGCTGCGTGCAAGGCACCGTCTGCATAAGGGTTGTCTCCGTCT
>DATBXG010000195.1:0-7698 GCA_036514415.1 Paraburkholderia sp. | reverse complement strand
AGCGGCGCGCGCAGCGGATTTCCCGCCGCGCGCCGCCGCGCGTTTCATTTTTCGCCGCGCTCGCCAACGAGCGCAAGCGCGCGATAGACCAGCCACGGCCCGAGGAGCTGCAGCACGACGATCGCGCAAAGGATGATCGCGCGCAGGCGCGGATCGAACGTCGGATAGAGCTCGTAGGTGTCCTCGACGAGCAGCAGCGCGAGCGCGGACATCGGCGTGAGGGCAAGACCGAGCGCCACGCCCTGCTTCCAGTGCAGCCCGCTAGGTTTGGCGAAGATCAGCACACCGACGAGTTTGGCCACGAGCCGTGCGACGATCAGCCCCGCCGCGGCCACGCCACCCACGAGAATGTCGTGCCACTCGAAGGTGGTGAGCGTAAGCACGAAGAGAATCACGGTAAGCAGCCACCCGGCCGTGCCGAAGTGCTGCGGCCACAGCTGCGGACGCGGCTCGAGATTCTTCACGATGATGCCCGCTGCGAGCAGGCTCAGGATCGTCGAAAGCTTGAGCAGATGCGCCATGGCGATCGCGAGCAGCACGAGCCCGAAAAGCGCGACGAACGAGTGTTCGTCCTGCGGGCTCAGACGCCGGTAGAAAAGCGTGCACGCGCGGGCGAGCACGAACGCGAGAATGAGCGAGCCGATCAGCAGGTAAAGCGGCTGAAGAATCGTCGCGAACACGTTGCCGTAGATTTCCTGGTGCAGCCAGCTCGAAGCGAGCTTCGCCACGATCACGGCGTACATGCTGTTGAGCGCCGTGAGCGTGAGCAAACGCTGCGTGACCTGACCTTCCGCGCGCAACTCGGTTTTGAGCTGGATCACCATCGCGGGCGACGTCGCCATGGCAATGGCAGCCACGACGAGCGCGATCATCGTCGGCACGGCGAGGGACAGCAGCACCCCGAGCACGAGCACGAAGGTGAGCGACGCCTCGGCGAGACTCGACAGGATCAGCCAGGGATTGCGGCGAATCCAGCGCAGATCGAGCCGGCTGCCCAATTCGAAAAGCAGCAGGCCCAGCGCGACATCGAGCAGCGGCCGCGCGGCCGTGCCGACGTCGGCATCGATCACGCCGAACCCGGCCGATCCGGCGATGAGCCCGATCACGCCATAGCCGGAAATCCGCGGCAAGCGCCACGCGCGATAGCAAAGCTCGCCGCACAAACCGGCGGCGAGCAGCGCGAGCCCGGCCCAGAAAATTCCGTCGAGCTGCAACGGCCAGGCGGGAAAAAACGAAAACGCCGACTTCATCGTGGTGGCTTCTCCTTGGCAACGACAACTTGCGTGGGATCGAATCCGGCTGTCCGACGTTAGATCGACATACGACTGACGAACTGGCACAAGCCGCGTGCGGCGCGAGGCCAATGACGCCTGAATGGCGACGCTAACCCCGGTTCGACGCTACGCGTCTCGCGTGCGTCCACGCCCGGGTTGCGCCGTCCGATGCGCCCAGCTGGGGTAAACGCGCGCTTCCTGCGGCGAGTGCGGCGAACGCGAGTGCGGCAAACCATTGCGCCGGCACATTGCAGTGCGGCGAACAGCCGGTACGGGCGCCTCGCGTGTGGTGTGGCTGCGCCCGCGTTGGATGAACGAACGCTGCCGTCTTCCCTGAGCACTCAGATTCAGGATGAGGGGCAACCGTTCCGTAGATACGTCGGCCGTCTGATGCGGCGTTCGACGCGGAAAGAAGGGCGATTGTGCCATAGCTTTTTTGCAATTGCCCCCACCTCTTCGAGAGCGTAGAAAAAGACGGTAATTGCGTCCTCATTGTGCGCTTTTGCCGACGTATGCGGAAAAAATGACCGCAACGACGGGAGGCTTTCGTCAGTTGTTTTCGACGTTCGGGCTTCGTCGTGCTTGCCGGTAGCGGTGGCCTTAGCTTGGGGTTTACGGTTTACCGTATGTATACGTAGTAGAAGTTAACAAGGGCCTGGGTTTCCTGTGGATAACCGGGGTTTACCGATAAGGATCAGCGAGTTGGCGCTCGCACAACCGAGCGCAAAGGATGTGCGGACCACGAGCGCTTCGGAGAGTAACTTTTGGGCCTGGCTCGCGGTGTGCTGAGTTACCCCGTTTACGTCCACATCGCGTCCACATCGATTCCACACTCGATTCGCTGGCAATTCGCGCGGTTATCCACAGATTTGCGTGGATAACCTGCGGGGCGTTTTTGCGTCTGTCGTGCTCAGAGACTGCGCTGGCGCAAGGCGCGCTGGAGGAAGCGCGCCGGATCCAGTTGGTCCGCGAGTTCACGCTCGAGCGGCCAGGGCTCGCCTTCCAGTTGCGAGGCGATGAGCTCGGCTCCGAGCCCTGCCCAGACGAGACCGCGCGAGCCGAACGCGTACGCGCCGTAGAGGCCGGTTGCACGCGGCAGATCTAGCGGCCACGCGCCGGCGAGACGTTGCGCGTCTCGCCGGGCGGCGTCTTCGTCGGCGAGCGGGCCGAGCATCGGCATGCGGTCACTGGTGACGCAGCGAAACGCCACGCGGCCCGCGAAGTCGCCTTCGGCGGCGGCAAGCTCGGGCAGCATGTGCGCGACGCGCTCGATATTCTCGGCGTGGCCGGCGGCGCGCAGCGCGTCGTCGGCGTCGTCGACCTCGTAGGTGGCGCCCGCGAGCGTCACGCCGCCGTCGAGCGGGACCGCGTAGCCCTCGCCGATCACGGGCACGCGCAGGTTCGCGAGCGGGCTCGGATCGACGAGCGTGAGCTGGCCGCGCACGATGCGCGTGGGCGCATGCGCGAGCGCGGCGGCGCGCGAGGCGTCCTGGGCGTTTGCGAAAATCACCGCGCCCGCCTGTGCGACGAGCTTGCCGGCGTCGTCAAAAACCTGCCATTCGTCGGACGTTGGCTCGTTGGTGCGCGCAATGTGACCAATACGCACACCGAAACGTAACTCGACCTGCGCGCCGGGCAACGCAGCAGCGAAGGCGCATTGCGCGCGGCAGAGCGATGCCGGATCGATCGCACCGCCATGCGGATAGAACCAGCCACCCTGATTGAGCGCGACGCCGGCCAGCACTTCGGCTTCCTCGCGCGTGACAGCGCTCACAAATTCGTTGGGATAACCGAACGAATCGAGCGCTGCGGCGACGGCGCGCGATTCGTCGTCGGTGGCGAGGTGGAGCAGGCCGGCACGGGAGCGCTGCGGCGCATGGCCGGCCGCTTCGAGCGCGGCCCAGCGCCGCAGCGCGTGGAGAAACCCGGCGCGCGTGATGCGCGAGGCGCTGCTGTCGTCACGGGAAATCAGCGGATGAAAGACGCCGGCCGGATTGCCCGACGCCTCGAGCGCGGGCGCGGCGTTGCGTTCGATGAGCGTCACGCGCCAGCCGCGCGCGGCCAGCCGCTCGACGAGCGCGCAGCCGGCCAGCCCCGCTCCCACCACGATCGCATGCCGCTCGCGTAGCGCGAGCGGCAGCGGCGGCTCGTAGCGGCGCACGCGCCAGCGCGGCGCGAAGCGTCCGACCAGCATCGCCCGCTTGCCGCTGAAACCCTCGACCTTGTGGTATTCGAAACCGTTTTGGAGCAGTGCGCGCTTCACGTCGCCGGAGCTGCTCCAGGTTGCGAAGGTCGCGTCCTCGCCGGCAATGCGCGCAAGCGCCTTGAAGATGGTGGGCGACCAAAGCTCGGGATTCTTTGCCGGGGCGAAGCCGTCGAGGTAGATCGCATCGGCGCGCATCCACATTTTGGGAAATACCTCGAGCGCATCGCCGAAGGCAAGCGTGAGCGTGACGCGTCCACCCTCGAATTCGAGCCGGTGCGTGCCGGGCACGAGCATCGGCCAGGCATCGACGAGTTCACGCGCGAGCGGCGCTTCGCGTGTGTGCGCAACGAGCGCATCGAGCGCGGTTCGCAAGTCGTTGCGCGCGAACGGATGCTTTTCCACCGATACGAAATGCAGGCGTTCGCAGCGCGCCGGATCGTCGCGCCATGCCGACCAGGTGGAGAGGAAGTTCACGCCCAGGCCGAAGCCGGTTTCGACCACAGTGAAGATCCGCCGGCCTTGCCAGCGCTGCGGCAGCGCGTTGCCGTGCAGAAAGACGGCGTGGGCCTGTGAGAATGCGCCTGCAGTGCTGTGATAAACGTCGCCGTAAGTCGGTGAAAACGGCGTGCCGTCTTCCCGAAAGGCGAGCGTGGCGGGTGTCAGGGTGGCGGTCATGAGGAACGCGAAGCGAAAGGTGAGAGAGAAAACGAGGCAGGAACGAGGGTGGAAAAGCCTGCAACACAGCTCGATGGCGTCGCCGCAAACGCTTGCCAGGCCGGCGTTTGCGCGTATGCTGCGTTGGCGCCGCGCAACGCGTGCCGCGGGAAAAACGTCGCAGACGGGGAGATTTGCGGGGGTGGATAGCCCGAAAACGTCTGCACGCCCCAAAAAACCCGCATATCCATCGCGAAATCTTCGAAACCCTTGTCGTTATTGGGTTTGCGCTGCGCTATCATAGCAAGCGCCGCCCAGGGAAGCGGCAGCACGGCCGTTGCGGCACAAGACACACGCTAGCCGCCGCAACGCGAAATCGCCGGGGTGCTCCGGGTCCGTCGCTGCTCGACGGCGCGGCACGCGTCCGTATAATCGGCGCGTTCGCGCTGTTCGTGTCAACCTAAACACAGAAAGGAACTTCTCAATGAATAAACAGGAACTGATCGACGCCGTCGCAGCACAGACGGGCGCTAGCAAGGCACAAACCGGCGAGACGCTGGACACGCTCCTCGAAGTGGTCAAGAAGGCTGTGTCGAAGGGTGACGCAGTGCAGCTGATCGGCTTCGGCAGCTTCGGTTCGGGCAAGCGCGCAGCCCGTACGGGCCGTAACCCGAAGACCGGCGAAACCATCAAGATTCCCGCAGCCAAGACCGTCAAGTTCACGGCTGGCAAGGCGTTCAAGGACGCCGTCAACAAGCGCTAAGGCATTGCCGCTTTAAGTTGACACCCGCCCCTGGCGGGTTTTTTTTCGCCTGCGCGGCTCATGCGCTCGCGCGCCGCAAAAGCAGGCGGCGCCGCATTTCTGCGGCGCCGTCGTTCATTGGGCGTCTTGTCCTGGCGTCGTATTGATCAGTCGGGACGATGGACGATCTCGCCCTGCCCGTTGCCGCGATCGTGATGATCGTGGTCGTGGTCGTGATCTTCGTCGTCCAGCTCCCAGGACGGAAACGGGTCGGCGTAGCTTTGCCAGGCGTCGGGGCCGGCCGCGTATTCCGCATCGTTGAGGAGGCACGCGTCGAGCTTCGAGCGCCATGCGTCGCGATCGAGATCCACGCCGATCATCACCAGTTCCTGGCGGCGGTCGCCGATGCTCGGGTCGTCCAGGTCGCCAAGCCAGTCCGCGGCAATTTCCTTTTCCAGCTCGGCGTCCTGCGGCCATTCCTCCCGTGGCAGTGCCGCCCACCATGTGCCCGCGGGACCGTGACGGCATACGCCCCCCGCTTGCGAGAGCGTGCCCGTTACCTCGTTGCGGGTGGCGAGCCAGAAAAAGCCCTTCGAGCGCAGCACGCCCTTCCACTCCTGGTTGAGCAGCGCCCAGAAACGTTCGGGATGAAACGGCCGGCGCGCGCGATAGACGAAGTTGCTGATGCCGTATTCATCGGCTTCGCCGCGGCGCGTATGCGTGTGCGCCGGATCGTGGCAATCCTCCGGGTCGTCGCAGTGATCGTGCAGTGACGCGAGCCAGCCGGGCGCGCTCGATGCCGCATCGAAATCGAAGCGCCCGGTATTGATCACCTCCTCGAGCGGCACCTCGCCGAAGCGGCTCACCACCTGCACCGCGCGCGGATTGATGCGCGCAAGAATATGCTGCAGGCGCGCGAGCTCGTCCTCGCTTACGAGGTCGGCCTTGTTCAGCACGAGCACGTCGCAGAACTCCACCTGGTCGACGAGCAGTTCCACGATCGCGCGATCGTCGTCCTCGCTGGCCGCCACGCCGCGTTGCGCGAGTTGATCGGCGCTCGCGTAGTCGCGCAGGAAGTTGAACGCGTCGACCACCGTGACCATCGTGTCGAGGCGCGCAAATTCGTCGAGCGCGACGCCGTCGTCGCTCGCGAACGTGAAGGTTTCCGCGATCGGCATGGGCTCGGCAATGCCGGTCGATTCGATCACGATGGCATCGAAGCGCTGCCCGGCGTGCGCCGGGTCGGCGAGGCGCTGGATCTCGATGAGCAGGTCGTCGCGCAGCGTGCAGCATATGCAGCCGTTCGACATCTCGACCACGCGCTCTTCCACGCGCGAGAGCGCCGAGGCGTCGCGCACGAGCGCGGCGTCGATGTTGACCGAAGCGAGGTCGTTGACGATCACCGCCACGCGCAGGCCCGCGCGGTTCGAGAGGATATGGTTGAGCAGCGTGGTCTTGCCCGCGCCCAGAAAACCGGAGAGCACGGTGATGGGCAGTGGCGGCTGGTTCATCGCAGTGTGGTGCAGAAAGTGAGTCGGGGAACGCGCCGTGTGAAAGGATCGAAATCCTCGTAAGCTCGCGGCGCCAGCCAGCATTTTGCACCATGCACGCGCGCCGCGCAGGGCACGCGCCGTCGCTTTCGTGCGCGAGCCCGCCCACGCGCTCAGCGCGCTACTGCATGAGATGCCACTTGCGCAGGATGTCGGCGATCTGCTGCGCGTACTGGTCGCGCAGCGTCGGCGTTTCGGAATGGTAGGCGCCGATGGCGGCCCACGTGTTGCCGTACTTGTTCATCTTCTGGCGCAGATGCCATGCGGCGATGTACACGTTCTTGCACGGCTCCATGAGCGTGCTCGACGAAATGCCGTATTGCGAGAGCACGGGCAGATGCACGGAATTGATCTGCATGACCCCGTAGTCGATCGAACCGTTCGCATTCCTGTGCAGCGCGTCCGGACGGTTGTGCGACTCCTGCCAGGCAATGGCGCGCAGGATCAAGGGATTGACCTTCTGGTAATGCGCGGCCTCGTCGAAACAGTCCGCGTGTGCGAGCGTGCTGGCGCTCGCGAGGGCGAGCACCACGGCAGCGGCACATGAAGCGGACCAGACGGTTTGCATGACGACTCGCGCGGAAGCAGACAAAAAGGCAAATGGCAACGGGTTGGTTCAAACCGGTGGGGACCGGTCGATGCACGGCCAACGAGTCGGCCTCTACACCATGAAGGATGACGCAATCTATCGCTGGCAGGTTTGAATTCTGCCCGGCAATGCGGGAATTCCAACATAAAGCAGGTTGGCCATCCTTCGGGCCGCTCGTATGATACCGGTCGCGAATGACGCGTCAAGCCGACCGGACGGACAAGCTGCGCCAGCGCGAACCGTGAGGAGCCGGCGAAGGCGTGGCGAGGCACCGCGATGCTTACAAATTGCTTGGAGTCGGCTGTTGGCGCGGCTCAGGGAGTAGAGGAATTCCCCGGAGGCCCATTTTTTGTGACAAATTGGACATGAAAAACTGCTACTGTTCACTCTTTTGTTGACCAACGGACGTCCGGGTTGAGGAGAACCGGCGCCGGCACCGGTCAGGAAAGCACAGGCGAGCCGGCCCCCTGGCCGTACGTCGAGGACGAATAGCCGCGCGCGTCTGCCGCCGGCTTCGATATGACACCCATGAGAAGAAATCGTATGGCTTTGCGTCGCGTCGCGACGGCGCTGCTCGTGAGCGGACTCATTACGGCGCAGCTCGCGTATGCGCAGGTCACGCTCAATTTTGTCAACGCCGATATCGACCAGGTGGCGAAGGCAATTGGCGCCGCCACCGGCAA
>DATBXG010000194.1:0-6043 GCA_036514415.1 Paraburkholderia sp. | reverse complement strand
CGAAATCGTGCGCTACCACGCGCAGTGGGCGCGCCGCATCGAAGGCGAGGTGATTCCGAGCGACAGCGCGAACGAAAACCTCGTCCTCATGCGCGAGCCGATCGGCGTGGCCGCATGCCTGATTCCGTTCAACTTCCCGGTGTACACGCTGCTGCGCAAGATCGCGCCCGCGCTCATCACGGGCAACGCGGTCGTCGTGCGGCCCAGCAACAACACGCCTTCCTCTGCGTTCGAAGTGGCGCGCGCGGCCGAAGCAGCCGGACTGCCGGCGGGCATCTTCAACGTGCTGGCAATGGACCATGACACGGCCGCCACGCTCTGCACGCATCCGGGCGTCGGCATGATCACGCTCACGGGCAGCGTGAGCGCGGGCCGCAAGGTGCTCGACTACTGCAAGGAAAACATCGCGAAGCCGTCGCTCGAACTCGGCGGCAAGACGCCCGCGATCATCGAGGACGACGCCGATCTCGAAGCGGCCGCGTCGGCCATCGTGCGCTCGAAGACCACGCATTGCGGCCAGCTCTGCACGGCGATCGAGCGTGTGTATGTGCACGCCTCGGTGCATGAGCGCTTCGTCGCGCTGCTGCGCGAAAAGATGAATGCGGTGCGCTTTGGCGACCGCGCGGAAGACGAAACGCGCATGGGCCCGCTCGTGAGCGCCAGCGCGCGTGCGGCGATTCATGCGATGGTCGAGCGCGCGGTCGCCGAAGGCGCGAAGCTCGAAACGGGCGGCTACGTGCCGGAAGGCAAGGGCCACTTCTATCCGCCCACGCTGCTCACCCATTGCCGCCAGGACATGGAGATCGTGCAGGAAGAGATCTTCGGCCCGGTGCTGCCGGTGCTCTCGTACGAGACGCTCGACGACGCGCTGCACATGGCCAACGATCACCAGTTCGGCCTTTCGTCGGTGCTCTATACCGAGCGCTACCGTACGACGATGCGCGTCGCCAACGAGATCGAAGCGGGCGAGCTTTATGTGAACCGCACGCCTGCCGATCCGTACCAGGGCTACCACGCCGGCTGGAAGCGCTCGGGCCTCGGCGGCGACGACGGCAAACACGGCATGCTCGAATTCACGCAGACGCGCCTCGTCGTGATGCTGTTCTGAGCATTCCTTATTGAACTAGTGTGTTGAAGGGCGTGCGCTGCAACGCGCGCCCGCCTGAAGAAATGCTATCCGCCGCTCGAGCGCCCGCACCAAGGGTGCTCGAGCGGACGAGTTGGCAGTACGGAGACAATCTTGCAGAAGTCCATCGCGAAGCCCAATGCGCCAGCTGGTTTGCCGCTCGCCGAATCCCCGTCGCTCAACCCTGCCGCTTCAGGCTCCACGCAGCGCTACGTCCAGCTCCTGCTGCTCGTGCTGGCCGCGGGCGGAATCTATCCGCTGCTGTATTTGCGTCAGGTCTACCAGACCACCATGCTCGATGTCCTGCACATCGACAATGCCCAGTTGGGCTATCTCTACTCGATGCTCGGCATCGTGTTCTTCGTCTCTTATCTGCCGAGCGGCTGGCTCGCCGATCGCGTCGCGCCGCGCCTGTTGATCTGCTTCTCGCTCATCGGCACCGGGGCGCTGGGCCTTTGGTACTCCACTGCACCGTCGTTTCACGCGCTGCTCGTGATCTTCTGCGGCTGGGGCATCACCACCGGACTCACGTTCTGGGCTTCGGTGCTCAAGCGTGTCCGCATGATCGCCGCGTCGAACGAGCAAGGCCGCTTCTTCGGGCTGCTCGACGGCGGGCGCGGGCTCGTAGAGGCGCTGCTCGCGACCGCCGCGCTCGCGCTCTTCGCCGCCGCAACCGGTTCGGGCCGTGGCGAGGCGACGGGACTGCGCCACGTGATCTATATGTACTCGTTCACGTGTATCGCGCTCGGCGCGGTGATGAGCTTTTTCAGGGATCCCGCCCCCGCGCAGGCCGAAAGCAAGCCGGCCGAGGCGAACGCGGGCGGTTCGCTGTGGCGCGATCTCGCAACGCTCGCCGCGATTCCGCAGCTCTGGCTCATGGCGGCCGTGGTGTTCTGCGGCTATCAGATCTTCTGGGCGACGTACAGTTTCTCCGCCTATCTCCAGCAGGGCGAAATGCATATGAGCGTCGTGGCCGCTGGCATGGTCACCACCGCGAAGCTCTGGATGCGCCCGATTGGCGGCATTGGCGCCGGCTTTCTCGGCGACCGCTTCTCGAACCTGCGCGTGCTGATCTGGGCGCTGTTCCTCGCCGTTGCGGGTCTGATCGGCCTGATCCTCCTGCCAGCGCTGCGCAATATGGCGCTGCTCGGCGCGGTGGTGCTGTTCATCGGCCTCATGACCTACGCGATTCGCGGTCTTTACTGGACACTGCTCGACTATTGCGCCGTCCCCATGCGCATTACGGGCCTCGCCATTGGCCTGGTTTCACTGATCGGCTACTCGTCCGACATTTTCCTGCCGCTCTTGAACGGCTATATCACCGAGCACTACGCGGGCATGCCCGGCTACCAGCTCTATTTCGCCTATGTGGCCGTAATCGGCACGCTCGGCGGCATCGCCGCGCTCGTGCTCAAGCGCATGACCCACTCCAAACCCGCCTGAAAACAGCCCGAATCATGAAAGTCGTTGCAATGCAAACGCACGTCGTCGCGGTGCCTCCTCCGCACCTCGGCGGCATGTACTGGATCTTCGTCACGCTGCAGACCGACTGCGGCATCGAGGGCGTGGGTGAAATCTACGCCGCCACCTTCCATCCGGAAGCGATGGTGCCCGCGATCGAAGACGCCTTCACGCGCTATCTGCTCGATCACGATCCGCATCGTGTCGAGCGGCTCTTCCGCGAGGCGTATTCGAGCGGCTTCACGCAGCGCCCCGACCTCACGATGATGGGCATCGTGAGCGGCCTTGAAATGGCATGCTGGGACATCATCGGAAAGGCAGCGGGCAAGCCCGTGTACGAGCTGCTTGGCGGCATGGTGAACGAGCGGCTTCGTTCGTACACCTACCTGTACCCGAAGAACGCGAATGGCGAGTACGACTACGACGATCCCGACCTCGCGGCGCAATGCGCGGCCGAGAACGTGAAGCGCGGCTTCACCGCGATCAAGTTCGACCCGGCGGGCCCGTACACGGCTTATTCGGGGCACCAGCTCTCGCTCGAAGTGCTCGACCGCTGCGAAACGTTCTGCCGCAAGGTGCGCGAGGCCGTCGGCAACAAGGCCGACCTGCTGTTCGGCACGCATGGGCAGATGGTGCCGTCTTCTGCTATCCGTCTCGCGAAACGGCTCGAAAAGTACGATCCGTTGTGGTTCGAAGAGCCGGTGCCGCCGGGGCACGAAGAGGCCATCGCCAGTGTCGCGAAGCACACGTCGATTCCGATCGCCACGGGCGAGCGTCTCACGACGAAGTACGAGTTCCACAAGCTGTTGCAGGCGGGCGGGGCGTCGATCCTGCAGATGAACGTCGCGCGCGTGGGTGGCCTGCTCGAAGCGAAGAAGATCGCGAGTCTTGCCGAAGTGCACTACGCGCAGATCGCGCCGCATCTCTACAACGGGCCCATCGGCGCGGCGGCGAGCATCCAGCTCGCGGTTTGCACGCCGAACTTCCTGATTCAGGAAAGCATCGGCACCTGGGATGGCTTCCACTCGCAGGTTCTCAAGCAGCCCATCGAGTGGGAAGAGGGCTACATCATTCCGTCGAAGGCGCCGGGCCTTGGCGTCGAGCTCGACCTGGACGTCGTGCGCGCGCACTCGCCTTATACGGGCAAGCGTCTGCATCTGCAGATGGCGAGCCAGCCCGCCGACGTGCGCGACACCTCGCCCGCACGCGGCTGATCCAGTGATCCGCGGGAACACGCAAATGAACTACGACTACATCATCGTCGGCGCCGGATCGGCGGGTTGCATACTCGCCGAACGGCTCTCGGCTTCGGGGCGTCATTCGGTGCTGCTGCTCGAGGCGGGCGGCCCTGACGATTCGTTCTGGTTCAAGATCCCCATCGGCTTCGCCAAGCTGTACTACAACGAGCAGTACAACTGGATGTATTACAGCGAGCCGGAAGCGGAGCTTGCGGGCCGGCAGATTTACGCGCCGCGCGGCAAGGTGCAGGGCGGATCGGGCTCGATCAACGCGATGATCTATGTGCGCGGCGCGGCGCGCGATTACGACGACTGGGCCGCGGCGGGCAATCCGGGCTGGTCGTACGAGGAGGTGCTGCCGTACTTCCGCAAGCTCGAATCGCATCCGCTTGGCGACACGCCGTGGCACGGCGCGAATGGCCCGGTGCGCATCACGCCGATGAAGGGCAGCGAGCATCCGGTTTGCCGCACCTTCGTAGAAGGCTGCATGCAGCTCGGCTACGAGCGCAACGACGACTTCAATGGCGCCCGGCTCGAAGGCGTGGGCATCTACGATGTGAATACGCGCGACGGCAAACGCGATTCGAGCAGCGTGGCGTACCTGCATCGCGCGGGGCGGCGCGCGAATCTGAAGATCGAGCATCATGCGCGCGCCACGCGCGTGCTGTTCGACGAGGCGAAGCAACGCGCCATCGGCGTAGAGATCGTGCAGCAAGGCGCGAAGCGCACGTTCCATGCGAACCGCGAGGTGATCGTCGCGGCGGGCGCGGTCGATTCGCCGAAGCTCCTGCAGCTCTCGGGCGTGGGCCCGCGCGCGCTGCTCGCGAAGCACGGCATCGACATGGTGCATGAACTGCCGGCGGTCGGGCAGAACATGCAGGACCATCTGTGCGTGAGCTTCTACTACCGCGCGCGCGTGAAGACGCTCAACGACGCGTTCAGCAGCTGGACCGGCAAGCTCAAGTTCGGCCTGCAGTACCTGATCAAGCGCACGGGGCCGTTCTCGATGAGCGTGAACCAGTCGGGCGGCTTCTTCCGTACGAGCGCAGACGAGGCGCACCCGAACATGCAGGTGTACTTCAATCCGCTTTCGTATCGGATTCCCAGGTCGAATCGCGCACAGCTCACGCCGGAACCGTACTCGGGCTTTCTCGTCTGCTTCAATCCGTGCCGCCCGACAAGCCGTGGCTCGGTAGAGATCGCTTCGGCAAGCGTGGAAGACGCGCCGAAGATTCGCGGCAACTACCTCTCGACGCAGAAGGACCGCGACGAAGCCATCGAGGGCAGCCGCCTCGTGCGCAAGCTGATGACTGCGCGTGCGCTGCAGGACATTACCGAAGCAGAGGTGACGCCTGCGAACGAAGTGACCGACGACGCCAGCATGCTCGAGTTCTTCCGCGAGCAAAGCGGTTCGATTTACCACCTGTGCGGCACCTGCGCGATGGGCCCCGACCCGCGCACGTCGGTGGTGGATGCGCGCCTGCGCGTGCACGGCATCGACGGCCTGCGCGTGGTGGATGCGTCGATCTTTCCGAACATCACATCGGGCAACACCAATGCGCCGACGATGATGGTCGCGGAAAAGGGCGCAGACATGATTCTGGAAGACGCCGATCAGGCGATCGCCGCGAAAGCGATCGCCCTGGGTCGTCAGCGCATGGTGGCGACTTCGTCCTGAAGCCATTGCCGGAAGAGGCGCAGCGGCTTCGAAGCCTTCTGTTCGGGCCGCACCACGAACCAGTATGACTGGCGTCCATCCACGTGGAGGTCGCGCACGGGCACGAGCTGGCCTTGCGCCAGTTCGCGCTCGATCATGTGGCGGTCGGCCATCGTCACGCCGAGCCCTTCTATCGCCGCGCGGATGGCGTGATCGAGCAGGTCGAATTCGTAGCCGCCCGATGTGTCCACATCCTCGATGCGCGCCGCATCGAGCCAGTGCCGCCACGTGAGGTAGCGCTGGTTGTCGCCCGCGAGCACGTGGAGCAAGGTCTGCTGCGCGAGGTCGATCGGCCCTTGCGCGAGCAGCGCGGGCGCGCACACGGCGATATGCGACTCGTGCATCAGCAGCGAGCTGTCCAGCCCCTCCCATTCGCCATCGCCAAAACGGATCGCGCAGTCGAGCGCGGTCGAATCGGCAAGGCTGTCCCGCAGATGCGTCGTGAGGCTCAGTTCGAGTTCGGGATGGCGCGCGCGCAGGCGAGTCAGGCGCGGCACGAGC
>DATBXG010000193.1:0-3900 GCA_036514415.1 Paraburkholderia sp. | reverse complement strand
CAAGGTCGTCGAAATGGCGCACTCGATCGGCGTGACGGTCGAAGCGGAACTGGGCGTGCTCGGTTCGCTGGAAACGATGAAGGGCGACAAGGAAGACGGTCACGGCGCCGAAGGCACCATGACGCGCGAGCAGCTCCTGACCGATCCGGAGCAGGCCGCCGACTTCGTGAAGCTCACCCAGTGCGACGCGCTGGCCATCGCCATCGGCACCTCGCACGGTGCGTACAAGTTCACCCGCAAGCCCACCGGCGACATCCTGGCGATCAACCGCATCAAGGAAATCCACGCGCGCATTCCGAACACGCACCTCGTGATGCACGGTTCGTCGTCGGTGCCGCAGGAACTGCTCGCGGAAATCCGCGAGTTCGGCGGCGACATGAAGGAAACGTACGGCGTGCCGGTGGAGGAGATCCAGGAAGGCATTCGTCACGGCGTGCGCAAGATCAATATCGACACCGACCTGCGTCTGGCCATCACGGGCGCGATCCGTCGCTATATGTATCAAAACCCGTCGAAATTCGACCCGCGCGACTACCTGAAGCCGGCTCGCGAAGCCGCGAAGAAGGTCTGTGTGGACCGCTTCCTCGCGTTCGGCTGCGAAGGCCAGGCTGGCAAGATCAAGCCGGTCTCGCTCGACAAGATCGCGGAGAAGTACAAGTCGGGCGAACTCGCGCAGATCGTCCGCTAAGCGGGCTCGATGCGCCAGGCGCGCCGGGCAGGTCCCGCTGGGGAGGTCCGGCCGGGTAGGTTCGGCACGCGCCTGTTGTCGTAAAAACATCGCCGTTTCCGCCTGTTTTGGGGGAACGGCGATGGGCTTTTCCGGGAATTTTGGTTTACCCTCGCAATACCTTCAGGATTCCGGTTTCCTGGCGCGGTAGCTCGACGCGAATCTGGACCCGGACCCGCTTCCGTATCGATTGTTCTTTTAGCGAATCACGACGATGTCTACCCTCTACGAATCCACGCTCCGCTCGCTGCCGCTTCTCGGCCGCGGCAAGGTCCGCGACAACTATGCCGTGGGCAACGACAAGCTGCTGATCGTCACCACCGACCGGCTGTCGGCGTTCGACGTCATCATGGGCGAGCCGATTCCGCGCAAGGGCGAGGTGCTCAACCAGATGGCCGACTTCTGGTTCGAGAAGCTCAAGCACGTCGTGCCGAACCACCTCACGGGCGTAGCGCCCGAAACCGTGGTCGCCGCCGACGAAGTCGATCAGGTCAAGGGCCGCGCCGTGGTGGTGAAGCGCCTCGAGCCGATCCTCGTGGAAGCCGTGGTGCGCGGCTATCTGGCCGGCAGCGGCTGGAAGGACTATCAGGCAACGGGCGCCGTGTGCGGCGTCGAACTGCCGCCGGGCCTGGAGAACGCACAAAAACTGCCCGAGCCGATCTTCACGCCGGCAGCGAAGGCTGAAATGGGCCATCACGACGAGAACATCACGTACGAAGAGATGGAGCGCCGCATCGGCACCGAGCTGTCGCGCACCATCAAAGAGATTTCGATCAAGCTGTACAAGGAAGCCGCCGACTACGCGGCAACACGCGGCATCATCATCGCCGACACCAAGTTCGAATTCGGTCTCGACAACCACGGCCAGCTGTACCTGATGGACGAGGCGCTCACCGCCGACTCGTCGCGCTTCTGGCCGGCCGACCAGTATCAGGTGGGCTCCAATCCGCCGTCGTTCGACAAGCAGTTCGTGCGCGACTGGCTCGAAACCCAGGACTGGAAGAAAGAGCCGCCGGCGCCGAAGCTGCCCGATGAGGTGATCACGAAGACGTCGGCGAAGTATCAGGAGGCGCTCGAGCGTCTCACGGGCCAGAAGCTCGCTTAAAGCAGGCGGGCAAGCGCAAAGAGGGAAGAAGGAAGCACAATGAGCGAAGTTCAGACGGCTCACCAGCATGCGGCGCCGCTCGTCGGCGTGTTGATGGGCTCCAGCTCCGACTGGGACACGATGAAGCACGCGGTCGCGATCCTGCAGGAGTTCGGCGTCGCGTACGAGGCCAAGGTGGTCTCGGCGCACCGTATGCCCGACGAGATGTTCGAGTACGCGGAAAAAGCGCGCGAGCGCGGCCTGCGCGCGATCATCGCGGGCGCGGGCGGCGCGGCGCACCTGCCGGGCATGCTGGCGGCCAAGACCACGGTGCCCGTGCTCGGCGTGCCGGCGGTCAGCAAGTATCTGAAGGGCGTGGATTCGCTCCATTCGATCGTGCAGATGCCCAAGGGCGTGCCGGTCGCGACCTTCGCCATCGGCGAGGCGGGCGCGGCCAACGCGGCGCTCTTCGCTGTTTCGATCCTGAGCGTCACCAACCCGGAATACGCGAACAAGCTCGCGGCTTTCCGCGTGCGCCAGAACGAAGCGGCGCATGCCATGGTGCTGCCTCCGCTCTAATTGCACACTGATTGATCCGGGCGACGCCGCCCGAAGTGTCACCGTCCAGGCGGCGCCGCGCGCAACGCCTGGACGTTAAACCCCGGCCTGGCCCGCGCAACGTCCTCCCATGCGCGGCCAGCCGCGACCGACCACGAAGATGACTCCTGACAACTCTCCGGTTTCACCGATCCTGCCCGGCGCCTGGCTGGGCATGGTGGGTGGCGGCCAGCTCGGCCGCATGTTCTGCTTTGCCGCCCAGGCAATGGGCTACCGCGTCGCCGTGCTCGATCCCGATGCGACGAGCCCCGCTGGCACGGTGGCCGACCGCCACATCTGCGCCGCCTACGACGACGAAGCCGCGCTCACCGAACTCGCGCGCCTGTGCGCGGCCATCTCGACCGAATTCGAGAACGTGCCCGCGGCGAGCCTCGACGCGCTCGCGAAGTCGACCTTCGTGGCCCCGGCTGGGCGCTGCGTGGCGGTGGCGCAGGACCGCATCGCCGAGAAGCGCTTTATCGTGGCGGCCGGCGTGCCGGTCGCGCCCCATGTGGTGATCGAGTCGTCGCAGGCGCTCGCCGGCATCGACGACAACGCGCTCGCCGCCGTGCTGCCGGGCATTCTCAAGACCGCGCGCATGGGCTACGACGGCAAAGGCCAGATTCGCGTGAGCAACGCCGAGGAAGTGCGCGAGGCGCATGCCTCGCTCGGCGGCGTGCCGTGCGTGCTGGAAAAGCGCTTGCCGCTCAAGTTCGAGGTGAGCGCACTGATCGCGCGCGGCACGAGCGGCGCGGCCGTGGTCTATCCGCTCGCGCAGAACACGCACCGCAACGGCGTGCTGTCGCACACCATCGTGCCCGCGCCCGACGCGAGCCCGGCGCTCGTGCAGCAGGCCCAGCAGGCGGCGATCCAGATCGCGGCGAAGCTCGGCTATGTGGGCGTGCTGTGCGTCGAATTCTTCATCCTCGAAGACGGCACGCTCGTCGCCAACGAAATGGCGCCGCGCCCGCACAACTCGGGCCACTACACGACCGATGCCTGCGCGACGAGCCAGTTCGAGCAGCAGGTGCGCGCGATGACGGGCATGCCGCTCGGCGACACGCGCCAGCACTCGCCGGCCGTGATGCTGAACATTCTCGGCGACGTGTGGTTTCCCTGTGCCGTGGGAGAGGCGAAGCCCCAGAAGGGCGCCGCGCCCGTCACGCCGCCGTGGGACCAGGTGGCCGCGATGCCGGCCGCGCGCCTGCATCTGTACGGCAAGGAAGAAGCGCGTGCGGGCCGCAAGATGGGCCACGTGAACTTCACTGCGCCGACGCTCGACGAAGCGCGCACGGCCGCACGCGACTGCGCGCGCCTGCTGCACATCGCCACGAGCTGAGGTTGGGCCGCATCATGTCTGATCAGCAGAATGCACCGCACGTTGGCACGCCGCATCTGACCGACGCCGACATCGAGCACGCCGCCGCGCTGCTCGATGCAGGCGAGTTGGTCGCGTTCCCGACCGAGACCGTCTACGGCCTTGGCGGCGATG
>DATBXG010000192.1:0-2195 GCA_036514415.1 Paraburkholderia sp. | reverse complement strand
AGGCGAGCGCGTGTGCGGGCGCGCTCGTTTCGATCCTGCTCGTGCTCGGCCTCGCGCGCCGCGAACTGTGGCGCGGCGAGCCGCAGGACAGCTCGCCACGGCTTCTGTTGACGGGCGCTGTGACGGCGGCGGGCTGGGGCGCGTTGATCACGCTGCTGCTCACCCTCGCGCCCGACACGCGCTTGCGCGGCATGCTGTTCTGGCTCACGGGCGACCTCAACGGCGCGAGCGCGCCATGGCCCGCGCTCGCGGCGCTTGGCGTGGTGCTTGCATGCATCGTGCCGGCTGCGCCCATGCTCAACGTGCTGCTGCGCGGCGACGCCGCTGCGCAGTCGCTTGGCGTGCCGGTGCTGCGTTTGCGCGTGGGCATCTATCTTGCCGCGTCCCTCGCGGCGGCCGCTGCCGTGACTACGGGCGGCACCATCGGCTTCGTCGGGCTCGTCGTGCCCCACATGCTGCGCCTGGCGTTTGGCAACGATCAGCGCATGCTCGTGCCCGCGGCCGCGCTCGCGGGCGGCGTGGCCGTGATGGGCGCGGACCTCGTCGCGCGTACGGTGGCCGCGCCCGCGCAGTTGCCGGTGGGCGTCGTGACCGCGCTCGCGGGCGTGCCCGTCTTCCTGTGGATGCTGCTCGCGAGGCGCGCGCGATGAGCGACACCCGCGCATCGCTTCTCGCTGTGCATGCGCTCACGTTGCGCGTGGGCGCGCGTACGCTCGTCGAATCGCTCACGCAAGGGTTTGCCGCCGGCGAAATCTGGTGCGTGGCCGGTGCGAACGGCGCGGGCAAGACCACGCTGATCGGTGCGCTCGCGGGCCTGCGCGAGCCCTCGGCGGGACGCGTGGAAGTGGAGGGCATCGCGCTCGCACACTGGCCGCCGGTGCGTCTCGCGCGACGCCGTGCGTTGATGCCCCAGGACCAGCGCGACGCATTCGGCGCGAGCGTGCTCGACACCGTGCTGCTCAATCGCTATCCGCATCTTTCGGGCTGGGGCTGGGAAGGCGACGCCGATCGCGCCGCTGCGCACGCCGCGCTCGCCACGCTCGGCCTCGAAGCATTCGCCGCACGCGACGTGCTTTCGCTCTCGGGCGGCGAGCGCCAGCGCGTCGCGCTCGCGGCCGCGCTGTGCCAGGGCGCGCCGCTCCTGCTGCTCGACGAGCCGCTTGCGCATCTCGACCTGCATCATCAGATCGCGTGTCTTGAAGCGCTCTCGCGCTGGGTGCGCAGTGAAGCGCGAACAGTGCTGTTTTCCTGCCACGATCTCAATCTCGCGCGGCGATTCGCAACGCACGCGCTCCTGCTCGATGGCCGCGGCGGCTTTCACGCGGGCCCCGTGCGCGAGGTGCTCACGCCGGAGCGCGCGAGCGCCGCATTCGGCCATCCGCTCGTGCTGATACGCGAGGGCGCGCACGAGGCGCTCGTGCCAGCACTTGTGCCCCCGCCCGGCTCGACATCTTCCATACCGCATTCTCCGGGACCGAACGGCGCGCGCTAGTGCGCCGCTCTCGCCCGCATCACTTCGAAACGAAACTCACCATGACGCCATCGCTTACCGAACTGCTCGCCGTCGAACCGCTCGACCTCTCGTTGCGCGACGAGCTGCAACGCCTCATCGACACGAAGACCAAACCGCCTGGCAGTCTCGGCCGCCTCGAAGCGCTGGCGCGCCAGCTCGGCATGATCCAGGGCACCACGCGCCCGGGTGTCGAGCGGCCCGTGATGATCGTTTTCGCCGGTGACCATGGCATTGCGGCCGAAGGCGTGAGCCCGTATCCGCAGGCCGTGACTGCGCAGATGGTCGCGAACTTCGTGGCGGGCGGCGCCGCCATCAACGCGTTCAGCGGCGTGGCAGGCCTCACGCTCGAAGTCGTCAATGCGGGCGTGGCGTCGCCGCTGCCGCCGTCGCCCGCGCTCGTCGACATGCCGATTGCGCGCGGCACGCGCAACTTCGCGCGCGAGCGCGCCATGACGCACGACGAAGCCCTCGCCGCGCTCGCCGCGGGCGCTGAGCGCGTGCGCCATCACGCGGCGCTCGGGACGAACGTGATCGGCTTCGGTGAAATGGGCATTGCGAACACCTCGTCGGCTGCGTGCCTGATGAGCCGGCTGTGCGGCGTGCCGATCGACGAATGCGTCGGGCGCGGCACGGGCCTCGACAACGCGGGCCTCGCGAAGAAGCGCAACGTGCTGGCGGCGGC
>DATBXG010000191.1:0-2626 GCA_036514415.1 Paraburkholderia sp. | reverse complement strand
GCGATCTTGTTGGCGAGCCACGCTACGCCCGTGGCCGGATGGTTCAGCACGGCAGCGGCGAGCCCGCTTTCCTCCACGGCGCCATTCTTGTAGAGCAGCGCGCCGACCCAGCGCAGGTCCACGTCGAGCGGCTTCACGGGGCGGCCGCCCAGCACCACGCCCGCGTTGGCCGCGAAGTCGGAGATCGTGTCGAACACCTTGCGCGGCGCCTTCGTCTCGCGGTCGAACTGCTCGATGCGCGCGTCGATGATCTCGATGGCCGGCGTCACCCAGGCGGTGGCGTCGAGCACGTCGAAGAGCGTGACATCCGGCCCTTGCAGCGGCCGGTTGAGCACGAACGCCAGTTCCACCTCCACGCGCGGCGCAATGAAACGATCGGCGCGGATATCGCTGCCGGCGGGAATGAACATGCTGTCGAGCAGCGGCGCGTAGTCGGGCTCGTCGATCTGCGAGGCGCGCTGCATGGCGCGCGACGTGAGGCCGATCTTGCGGCCCTTGATCGTGTGCCCAGCGGCGAGCTTGAGCTTGACCCACTCACGCTGGATCGCGTAGCCGTCGTCGATCGTCATGTCGGGATGCGCGCGCGAAAAGTGGCGCAGTTGCGTGCGTGTGCGTTCCGCTTCGTCGAGCTGCGCAGCCAGTTCGCGGATGGTTTGCTGATCTAGCATCATGAACTCACGTTTTTGAGCCGGGCATGCAGGTTGTTGTGCTTCCATGCGCCTTCCTCGCTGAACTCGACGATTTCGAGCGAGAGCGCGAGGCCGCGTGCGGCGAAGTCTTGCGCGAAGTGCTGTTTCATCGCATCGAAGAGCGCGTCGCCGGTCGCCTTGCGCACGGCCTGGGAGCGGCCCGCGCCGATCTTCAGGCAACCGTGCACGAAGGCGTTCCCGGGATTGCCGTCGGCGACGAAGAACTGGTCGCAGCGCAACGCGCGCGTGCGAATGCCGCCGCGCGGGTAAACGCGGGCGCCGGTTTCGTCGCGCTGCGCGTCGAGCACGTGGGCAAGCGTTTCGCAGAGCTGACCGATGCTGCTGGCATCGGCGAGATTCGCGCTGTATTCGAGGGTGAGATGGGGCATGGCGTTCTCCCGTCCTTCAAGCCGGCAGCGGCGTGACCGGCAAGATCGCATTGATCTGCCCGGTGCCCGAGCTGCCGAAATAAGGCGTGACGATTTCCGCGCGGCCTTCGTAGCGGTCCCAGCCGAGCGCGCCGAGCAGCATGGCCGTGTCGTGCATGCCGCCTTCGCCCCAGCACTTCTCGTTGTACATCGGCAGCATGGCGCAAAAGGTCTTCCAGTCGCCGCGTTCCCACATCGCGACGACGTTGCGATCCGTCTGTTCCAGGAACGGGTCCCAGACCTTGTGCATGAATTCCTCGGCTGTGCCGTTGTTGGCGAAGTGGTGGCTCAGCGACCCGCTCGCGAGTATCGCCACCGTGCCGTCGTAGCGCTCCTCGATCGCGCGGCGCACGGCAAGACCGAAGCGCGCGCTCGTGGCGAGATCGTGCCAGTTGCACCAGCCCGCTACCGATACCGTGCGGAAATGCTGGTCGGCGTTCATGTAGCGCATGGGCACGAGCGTGCCGTATTCGAGGTCGAGCGTCGTCTCGCTGTGCGCGCGGCTCTTCACGCCCATCTCGTTCGCGACCTCGGCAATCTGATGGCCGAGCTGCGGATTGCCCGGATAGGCATAAGGCATGTTCTTGATGAAATGCGGCAGCTCATTGCTCGTATAGACGCCTTCGAAGCGTGGCGCACAATTGATGTGATACTCGCTGTTGACGAGCCAGTGCACATCGAACACGACGATCGTATCGACGCCCAGCTCGCGGCAGCGGCGGCCGATCTCATGATGGCCGTCGATGGCGGACTGGCGGCAGCCCTTGTGAGGCCCGTCGAGTTCGGAAAGGTATAGCGAAGGCACGTGCGTGACCTTCGCTGCCAGCGCGAGTTTGCCCATTACACGCCCCAGTGCGGAATGTGATGCGAACCGAGCGAAACACACACGTTCTTCGGTTCGAGGAAAATTTCATAGCTCCACGTGCCGCCTTCGCGGCCCACGCCCGAAGCCTTCGTGCCGCCGAACGGCTGGCGCAGGTCGCGCACGTTCTGGCTGTTCACGAAGCACATGCCGGCTTCGATGGCGGCCGCCACGCGCAACGCGCGGCCCGTGTTCTCGGTCCACACGTAGCTGGAAAGGCCATAGGCGATGTCGTTGGACAGGCGGATCGCGTCGGCCTCGTCCTCGAAGGGGATGAGGCACGCGACCGGCCCAAAGATTTCTTCCTGCGCAATGCGCATGCCGTTATCGACATCGACGAACACGGTCGGCTGAACGAAATTGCCCTGTCTGAGCGCGTCGGGCAGCGCAGGCGCGTCGAGGCCGCCGCACGCGAGCGTCGCGCCTTCCCTGGACCCAAGCTCGATATAGCTGCGCACCTTCGCGAGATGGCCCTGGCTGATCATCGGGCCGACGATGGTTTTCTCGTCGAGCGGATCGCCCACGCTAATGCGCTTCGCGCGCTCGACGAAGCGCTCGGCGAACTTCGCGTAGATCGAACGCTGCACGAGAATGCGCGAGCCGGCCGTGCAGCGCTCGCCGTTGTTCGAGAAGATCATGAACACGGC
>DATBXG010000190.1:0-2487 GCA_036514415.1 Paraburkholderia sp. | reverse complement strand
CGCGTGCCCGACGGGTAACGGCGCGAGATGCCTTCCCACGGATCGTCGCCCAGTTGCTTGATACCGAGCGAAACGCGGTTCTTTTCCTGGTCGAACTTGAGGATCTTCGCGGTGACTTCCTGGCCAACCGAGAGAACTTCGCTCGGGTGACGCACGCGACGCCATGCGATGTCGGTGATGTGCAGCAGGCCGTCGATGCCGCCGAGGTCCACGAACGCGCCGTAGTCGGTGATGTTCTTGACCACGCCGTTGACGATCGCGCCTTCCTTCAGCGTTTCGAGCAGCTTTGCGCGCTCTTCGCCTTGCGTGGCTTCGATCACTGCGCGGCGCGACAGCACGACGTTGTTACGCTTGCGGTCGAGCTTGATGACGCGGAATTCGAGGGTCTTGCCTTCGTACGGCGTCGTGTCCTTGACCGGACGCGTGTCGACGAGCGAACCCGGCAGGAACGCGCGGATGCCGTTGACCATGACGGTCATGCCGCCCTTGACCTTGCCCGTGATCGTGCCGGTCACGAGTTCGTTGTTGTCGAGAGCCTTTTCCAGCGACAGCCACGAAGCGAGACGCTTCGCCTTGTCGCGCGACAGGATGGTGTCGCCGTAGCCGTTTTCCAGCGCGTCGATCGCGACGGAAACGAAATCACCCGCCTGAACCTCCACTTCGCCCTGGTCGTTCAGGAATTCCTCGATGGGAATGTAAGCCTCGGACTTCAGGCCAGCGTTGACGACCACGAAGTTGTGGTCGACGCGCACGACTTCAGCGGAGATGACTTCGCCGGCGCGCATGTCCTGGCGGGTCAGCGACTCTTCGAACAGAGCCGCAAAGGATTCGGTATTGGGGGTGGAGGTTTGCAGGTCGGACATAAAAATCTGGATTTGCATGGTTTTCGCTGCTCCGCCAGCCAGTCTTGACTGCCGGGCGTTGAGGCCGGAACGCTTGTGTTCGCGGCACAGATGCAAAAGCCACACTGGGTTAAAGGGTTTAACACACGCCCTGGCGCCTTGACTGACGCTACACAGGGCACCAACTCATACTGCAACTACGACTGCTGCTTCTACTGCGCCTTGCCATATGCGCTGGACTACCGCGCTGTCTACCGCGCTGTCTACCGCGCTGTCTACCGCACAGGCCGCAGCTGGCTCAGCAGTTGGCTCGACTCCTGATACCACTGCACGACCTGTTCGACCGCCTGGTCGATGGAGAGCGCCGAGGTATCGAGAAGCTGCGCATCCGCTGCGGGCTTGAGCGGCGCGGCCGCGCGGTTACTGTCGCGCGCGTCGCGTTCACGCAAATCCCGAAGCAAGTCATCCATATTAGCAGAAAAACCTTTTTGGATCAATTGCTTATGCCGGCGGGCCGCACGGGCCTCCACGCTGGCCGTCAAAAACACCTTCAGAACGGCGTCCGGGAAGATCACGGTGCCCATATCGCGGCCGTCCGCGACGAGCCCGGGAAGCTTGCGAAACGCCCGCTGGCGCGCCACGAGCGCCGTGCGCACGGCCGGATGCGCGGCGATCATCGAGGCCCGGTTGCCCACTTCCTCGGCGCGGATTTCGTTCGAAACGTCAACCCCGTCGAGCTGCGCGAGCCCTTCGCGGAACGTGATATGGAGGTCGTCGATCAGCTTCGCAAGACTCCCGGCGTCGTCAGCCGCAATCGCATAGCGCACGCTCGCGAGCGCCGCCAGGCGGTACAGCGCGCCGCTGTCGAGCAGGTGAAAGCCGAGATGCGCGGCGACCAGCGCGGCCACCGTGCCTTTGCCGGAAGCGGTCGGGCCGTCGATCGTGATGACGGGCGTCGGATAAAAGGGACGGGTCGATTTCATGCGGCAAAGGTATTCGGCTTCGTATCAATCAAGGTTGCGCGAGCGCCAGGAAGCGCTCGAAGTAATCGGGGAACGTCTTGCCGACGCACTTCGGGTCGTTGATGCGCACCGGCACGCCGCCGAGACTCACGAGCGAGAAGCACATCGCCATGCGGTGGTCGTCGTAGGTGTCGATCGCGGCGTTCGGCGTGAGCGTTTCGGGCGGACGCACGATCAGGTAATCGGGACCCTCCTCCACGTTCGCACCCACCTTGCGCAGTTCCGTGGCCATCGCCGCGATGCGGTCGGTTTCCTTCACGCGCCAGCTCGCGATGTTGCGCAGCGTGGTCGCGCCGTCGGCAAAGAGCGCCGCCACGGCGATCGTCATGGCGGCGTCGGGGATCAGGTTGAAGTCCATGTCGATGGGATCGAGCTTGCCGTGATCGTTGCCGATGCCGCGCACTTCGATCCAGTCGTCTGCGACCGTGACGTTCGCGCCCATGCGCATGAGGGCCGCCGCAAACGCGACGTCGCCCTGGATGCTCGAGCGCCCTACGCCTTCCACGCGCACCGGCCCGCCGCCAATCGCACCGGCGGCGAGGAAGTACGACGCCGACGACGCGTCACCTTCCACCATGATCTTGCCCGGCGACTGGTAGCGCACGCCCGCCGGGATCTCGAAG
>DATBXG010000189.1:0-7583 GCA_036514415.1 Paraburkholderia sp. | reverse complement strand
TGGATCGGCAACGAGCGGGCCGCCGTACTCCTGGTCGTTTCCGCAGCCGAGCGCGCGTGCAACCCGGCATGCGCCCCGGTGCGCGATCATCACCGGCCAGAGGGCGACGAGCGCCGCGCCGTCATACACCAGCGCGACGCTGACCGCCTCACCGCGTGCGAATGCGCGGGCCGCCGCAACTTCGCAGTACGTAAAATCAAGGCATGGCGAACAGCTGGCAACGAGTGCGTCCCAAGCCGGGTGCAAGCGTGTGAAGTCCGCTGGCGAGCGGCACACGTTGATCTCGTGGTAAATCCTGTTCGTGGCCGGACGGGCGGTAATTTCAGGGCGGGAAGCGACGAAGTCGATCGGCGCGATTCGCATGGCGTGTCTCCGAAGTTATATGTGGCGGAGCATCAAACTGATGATTACGTTGCGTCTTCAAACTCTCCTGGCATGATTCCCTGTCAGGCAAGGTGCCTGCCATATCCGCATAGTTCTCCAAAACAACCCTTGCAAAACACCGTCGGCCCACGCATTGCTCCAATTTGGCGGGAATCGACTAGAAGCGGCTCAAACGTCTGTTGATCCTACGAAAGCATCTACTGCTTCGATGCAACACCGAACGGAGGAGTCAAGTCGGGTTCGGCGGCCTACACCGGGCGGTAGTCGGCCAATAGTTGCCGCTCGGCCATCCCACAAAACGGCCCTTCGAACGGTCGATCCATTCCGAAACTCACTTTACTGCCTTCCGGAATCCTGCCAATAAAAGCAGCGCACCCGAGTAGAAAGGATGAACTTCGGTGCACCCAGCTCGCCCCGGTCCGGGATCACTCAAACATGACCTGGATCAATATTCGCGGCCTGTCCGGTCCTACGATGAAACACAAGTCGAGAAGGGGTATGCGACTGCTGCCCCGCCGTGGCGATTGATTCAATTGAGAGCAAGGGGCGCCGAGCCATGAATCGCTTACTGCATTTGGGACCGGGAAGAAGAGACCGTACGGCGCCGACTGCTGAGGAGATCCTGCGGGATACGCAGAATTTCTCGCTGGTTCTGGGCGGCCCCCTCTACCAGCTTCTGCGCCGGACGCACATGGCCGACGATGCGCTGGAGCTGGTGCGCCAGCGGGTTCTCGTCATCTCGCTCGTGGCGTGGCTGCCGCTACTGGTGCTCGCCGCTCTGGACGGACATTTGCTGGGCAACCGTGTGGCCCTCCCGTTCCTGCTGGACCTGGAGGTTCACATCCGCTTCCTTGTGGCAGTGCCCCTTTTGATCATCGCCGAGCTGGTTGTGCATCGACGCCTGCGTCCGATCGCGCGGGCGTTCCTCGACCGGAAGATCATTCCAGAAGCGTCCGCGACACGTTTCGATGAGGCCGTCAGGTCGGCATTCCGTCTGCGCAATTCAGTGGCCGCCGAGTTGCTGCTGATCGCTCTGGTGTACGGTGTCGGTATCCTCGTCGTGTGGCGCCAATACATCGCACTGCAAACGACGTCGACATGGTACGCGGTACCCGTCGCAAGCGGCTTGACGCTCTCGCTCGCCGGATTCTGGTATGCCTACGTGAGCGTTCCGCTGTTCCAGTTCCTGTTGATCCGCTGGTATTTCCGGATGTTCATCTGGGCTCGGTTTCTCTGGAAGGTGTCGCGCATCGAACTGAGCCTCGTTCCTACTCATCCTGATCGCGTCGGCGGTCTGGGATTTCTTGCCAATACCGTCTATGCGTTCACGGCCCTCCTTGCCGCGCATGGCGCAATGCTTGCCGCTCAGTTCGCCAACCGCATTTTCTTCGCCGGGGCCGCACTCACGGAATTCAAGGTCGAGACCGGAACGATGGTTCTCTTCCTGCTGTGCCTGGTCTTTGGTCCTTTGCTGGTCTTCGCGCCTCAACTGGCCCATGCGAAACGGACAGGCCTGAGTGAATACGGCACGTTGGCGCAACGGTACGTGCGCGAATTCGACGCCAAGTGGCTGCGGGGCGGCACGCCTGGCGGCGAAGCGTTGGTGGGGAGCGCTGATATTCAGTCGCTTGCGGATCTCGCCAACAGTTTTGACGTGGTCCGAACCATGCGTATTGCCCCCATTACCAGGGACGCCATCGTTCGCCTCGCAGCCGCGGTGCTAGTGCCAATCGTGCCGCTGGCACTGACGATGATGTCGCTGGAAGATCTGCTGAAAAGACTGTTCGGATTGGTATTCTAGGAGCTGGCCTTGCTTGCCATGCGTCACGGATGACCGGATTGGCCGACCTGTTGTCTGGCGTGTGGCAGTGCCGAGCGACTGCTCGACTCGGCGGATTCAACCGGTCGACGCAACACAATAGAAATTGTCTGAGCAGTGGGAGCGCTGCAGATGAAGTGCCGAACCCGGATCAATTACAGCGCGAGTCAGAAGGCGCTGATTTGGGAGCGCTGGCGCAACGCAAGATCAGGCGCTCCAGTCGGAGCGCCCGGTTCCAGGCGTCGCGTTGCAATCCGCGCGACGGTAATTGCGAGGTCAATGTGTCCGTGCGCGTGCGTAGACGATGACGCAAAACATCGTCAGGATACCGACATAATAAGAAACCCAGATCGGATTGACCGCAACGATCGCCACCACCACGCCGATCGCGATCACGTGGCGGGTGAACCAGGCGCGTTGCGGATCGGCCGGCCTCGGGAAGGGGCGGCTCCATACGAGCGCCGTCATCGCAAGAACGGGCACGATCAGCAGCAGCGCATGCGTGCGCTCGACGACCGGCGACACCATCAATGGCAGCAACGCGGCGCACGCAATATCGCGATACCGGTCGGGTCTTGCGTTCCACGTGATCGACGCGAACGCCGCGAGCACCAGCAACACGTACAGGCCCACCGTCGCCGACACCAGCGTGTGCGGCACGGCTTGCCCGAGATCGTCGAGCACGCGTTCGAGCACACCGCGAAACGAGCTGTTCCATGGTGCCGGGCCGAATTGCGCGGCGACTTTCATCATCGCCGGTAGCGACTGGAACGGATAGCGCAGCAGCACGTCCCAGCCGGCGACCGCCGCCGTCAGCAACGTGCCGGCCACGGCGGTGAGCAACGCCGAGAGATTGAGCCGCCAGTCCTTGCGCAGCAGAAAGAACAGCGCGATCGCGGCGGGGCTCATCTTCAGGATGATCGCAATGCCGATCGGCACACCGGCCAGCCAGCTGTTGCCGCGTTCGTAGCGCAGATAGAACGTCGATACCGCGAGAAAGAGGATCAGCAAGTTCGATTGGCCGAACTGCACTTCGAGATAGAGAGGGTGGCTGAGCGCGGCAATCGCGAGCGAGAACAGGAAAAAACGCTGGCGTACGCCGGCCTGGTCGCCAGGCACCAAAATCGTCGCGAGCATCCACAGCGACGCGACGAACAGCACGCCGCCCGATATGAGCCAGACGATTTTTGCGGGCCCGAGGCCCAGAGCGCCGAGCGGCGACAGCAGCACCGCGAACTGCGGCGGATACCCGTAGACATCGTGACGGCCCCGGTCGATGCCGGCGCCGAGCGCGTCGAGGCGGTCGAACAGATAGCCCCGGTCGTAAAGCCGCCCGATATCCGCGAGGTGATTGTGGACAGTGTCGAACGCAAAGTAGAAAAAGTTGAAGTCCGCCTGGTCGTGCGCGAGGCCGAGCCGCGCGAAGTTCTGCACCGTCATCCATGCCTTCAGTGCAAAACAGGCGAGCGCAAGCAGGCCGAACAGCAGCCACCACCTGTCGCGCGCCCAGCCGGACCATTCGGCCCAACGTCCGTCGTCGCGCTCGAGCCTCAGTTTCGAACTCTTCGCTGCGTTTCCCCGGTGGGTGTACTCGGGCAGCCTCATTCAGCGCCCCTGCGCCACCGAAGCATAGCGGCCGCCGTAGAACACGAGCGGCGCGTCCTCCTCGAGCGAGAACGAGAGCACCTCGCCGACAAACAGCGTGTGATCGCCGCATGGATGCCGGTCGACGGTGCGCGCGGCGAAGCGCGCCAGCGCGCGATGCAGCAGCGCGACGCCAGCCAGCCCCTCGACCTCCATGAAGCGTGGCGCGAGCCAGCTCTGAGGCTCGCCGGCGAAGTGCCGGCTATGCGACTCCTGCTCCTCGGAAAGCACACTGACACCAAAGAGCTCCGTACCCATCAACCGCTCGTGCATGCGCGCGCGATGGCCGACCGACACGACAATGAGCGGCGGCCTGAGCGACCCGGACATGAACGCGTTCGCCGTCATGGCATGCAACTCGTCGCCGGTGCCCGTGGAAATCACCACGACGCCCGTGGCAAAGCGGCCCAGCGCGTTGCGCAGGCGCCGCTCGTCCAGTTCGCCGCAGGACGCAGGGCTTTCAGCGTGGCGCAGTACGCTCGCGTGCATTGTTGCTCTCCCGAATACGGCTGCAATCGCCGTCCCATCGATCCGCCACCACCGCTAACGCATTACTGCGCTCCAGGCTTGCGCGCGATGAAATGAAACCACCACGCGTCGCTCGAGTCCTTTTCCGCCGGAACGCGCAAGCCGTCACAGCTGCCGAACACCGCGTCGATCTCGAAGCCGAGCGAGGTCAACTGGCGCCGCTGCTCAGGCAGCGTCGTATACACGATCACAATGCCGAAGTAATGCGCGGCCGCGGTCTTGATCGAATATCCCGGATAGTCACGATGAAAACGCACGTGCCGCAGATAGTTGTACGTCGCAAGCGGAAACACGCGCATCGAGCGCAGCGTGCGCCAGCCAAAGCGCAACGGGTTCAGCGAAAAGCGCGGCATCAGCTTCCAGACGCTTTCGTGAAAGCCCGGGCCTTCGCGGTTGTGCGTCGAGAACAGCACGAGGCCGCCAGGCCGCGTGACGCGGTACATCTCCTTGAGAATGCGCACGCGGTCTTCATAGTCCACACAGTCGATGCCATTCCAGCTGAACGCGGTGAGCGCGTAGTGGTCGGATGGCAGATCGGCCATGTCGCGCGCGTCCATGTGGCGCAAGTCGAGGCCAGGAAAGCGCGCGCTCGCCTGCTCGAGCAGCTTTGCCGTGTAGTCGATGCCGGTGTACTTCTGCGAAATCCGCAACATCAGCGGAATCGTGCGGCCCGCGCCGATGCCGATGTCAAGGATCGGCTCACCCGCGCACTCGGCGTAGACCCAGTCGAACGCGGCTTCTTCGCCGAGGTCGGTAAAGGTCTTGCCCATCGTGAATTCACGCATTGCATCGTGTGAGTTCCACGCGCGCTGGTTGATCTGGTCAAGCGGAAGCTCAACGTTCATTGATGCGCTCCATCAAGATGAGAACTGCAAGTAACCTGGCTTGCTCGCTCGACCGCCACGCGCGGCCGCGCAACCGGCACCGGGCCGTGCCACGCTGTTTCGTCCAGCGCCTGCCGCCGGCAGAAACGTTCGAAGTACCACTGCCGCGCGTCGGCCATCGCCGCTTCGCGCGCAGCCTGAGTGAAAAGCGCGTGATCGAGCTTCGGCAGCGTCGCGGCGCGCGTGCGCGTAAAGGCGCGCAGCCCGCCCAGCTTCGCGCCGAACTCGATCTTCAGTTCGTCGAGGCCGAGATCGTATTCGCCGTACACGAGCCGCACCTCGGCGCCCTTCGCGTGGATGCGCTGCATCAGGCGCCGCGCCTCGCCCGGCGCGAGCGACCAGCCGGTCGTCGCGTCGACGAAGTCCACGACACGACGTGTGAGGGTGCGGCCAAAGCGCTGCGCGAGCCCGTGTGCCACGCGCGAGAGCGAAGTCTCGCCGCGCAATACCTTCTTCCACTTCTCGGCGCTCAACGCGGATTGGCGCAGCACCTTGTTGCACGCGAGGCCCATCGTGCCGGGCGTTCGATCCGCGCCGTCCCAGATGAACTTCTGCAGGTTCACGCCGAAGCTCCCCACGATGTGCGGATGCTGCGCACACGCGTGCAGGCCGACGAACGCGCCGCCGCACACGCCGAACACGACCACGGACGCATGGCCGCGCGCAACGAGCCAGTCCGCGCCGCGCGCCGCATCCGAGCAGGACTCCTGAGAATAGATCGTGTCGAGCGTGACCGAACGAGCGGCCGGCGTGCTGTCGCCGAGACCGCCCAGATCCATTCTCAGCGACGTAATGCCGAACGCCGCGAGCCGTCGCGCGAACAGCACGAAAATGCGTCCGTCGCCGATATGATGACTCGCGCCCGTATTGAGAAACAGCACGGCGGGCGCATCCGCGCGCGGCGCGGCGCTCTGGCAGTGCACGCCGAAGTAGTCGCCGAATACCACGGGCTGCTCGACGAAATCCGCCCCCGCGAGCTGCGGATCAGCCCAGGCGCGCGGCGCGAACGCGGGCGCCGCGCATGCCTCCTCGCGCGGCGGCGCAGCGGCGAGCCACTGCGTCACGGCGTCGAACGCAACGACGGGTTCTTCGCTGTAGAGCGCTTCGACCATGAAGCGGTCCGCTTCGTCGAACGACTGGCGCTCCACGGCCACGCCGTGCTCCGCATATTGATCGACGAGCGCGCCGGCGCGCGCGCGGTCGCTCGCATCGAGCAGCAGCACGCGCCGCGCGGGCGCCTTCGTGTCGGCGCGCAGGTCCACTGCGCCGAGCCGCGCGATATCGTCGCCATGCAGGCCGAAGCCGAACGCCTCGACATAGGCCGCCGTTTCGGGAATCGGATCGGCCGTCATGCCTGCCGGCGTGCTCAGCCAGCTTTGCCGATGCGCGCGCAACTCGCGCAGATAATTGCGGCCCGACAACGCGGGCGAGAGCAGCACGAGGCCATCGATATCGCCCATGCGCTCGCCCGCGAGCGCCGCTAGCGTTGCGCCGAGGCGCAGCCCGCACAGGGACACCTGCTCGACGCCGGTGCGCTCGCGCAGATGGCGCACCGCGCCCGCGATGCTGTCGATCCATGCCTCGATGCGGCGCGGATCCTCCTCGTCGCCGAGCGAATCGCCGGCGCCGGGATAGTCGAAGCGCAGCACGGGCATGCCTCTCGCCGCAAGGCGCTGCGCAAGACGCCGCCAGCCACGATGGGTGCATAGCGCGTCATAGCCGAACGGATTGCACAAGACCACCCCATGCCGGCCGTTCGCCGGATGAAGCCAGCCGAAGCAGCCGTCGAAGACGACAGGTTCCATCGGATATCCCTATGCGATGACGCGGCAAGAGTGAAGGATGCGTGTGACAGCCGCTCGGGCGCGTCGCCTGAATGAACCGGCACGAACCGGCGCAACGCAACGGTGTGGGACAAACCCTTACTGAGTTGAGAAGATTTAACCAGACGCGTAACGGCGTATCTGTACGGCCGGCCACACTGCATGCCGCGCTGCAGCGGCACAATTGGGCCAGCAAAGACAGCCGTTTGCGCCGATGAACTGCGGCTCTGCGGCGCTCGCCCGGCACGCGCTGCCCAACCACCGGATCCGCCCAGCACGAGTCCGCCATGCGAATGACCAATCAGGCTGCCCCTCTTTCCGTCAGCGACGGCGGCGCGCCATCGAGCATCGAGGCGTGCGGCGTCCTCGTGCGCGCTGGCGCGCTCTATCGTGACGCGGGCGACGCGGCCGATGCGCTCGCCCAGACGGCACAATCTGCGCCGGCCGCGCCCGCGCGCGCAGCGCCGGAGCACCTGCGCGCGCCGAAGTACCGGCGCGACA
>DATBXG010000188.1:0-11407 GCA_036514415.1 Paraburkholderia sp. | reverse complement strand
CAGCGCTGCCGCGAAAGCGCCGCTCGCAGTCGTGACGCCCGTGGTGGATTGTTCGAAGCTGGCCGCGGTCGACATCACCGATATCGGCGGTTCGGGCAGCACGATCACGTCGGCTACCGTGACCACGGCGACCATCAACGGTGCATCGGTCAACTTCTGTACCGTGAAGGGCACGCTCGCTCCCTCGAACACGTTCGAGGTGGCGCTGCCGGTGAGCACGTGGACGCAGCGGTTCGCGGCGCTGGGCTGCGGCGGCCTGTGCGGCAACCTGAGCGACCCGACCCAGCAATCGTCGTTCAGCTTCAGCTACACGTGCCCGCTCGTGCAGGAAGGCGGCTTCGTGACGGCGGCGACCGACATGGGCCACACGGGCAGCGACGCGACCTGGACCACGGACACGCAAAAGCAGGCCGATTTCGCCTATCGCGGGCAGCACATCACGACGCTCACGGCGGAAAAGCTCATCAAGGCCTATTACGGGCAGACGCAGAAGTACGCGTACTTCATCGGCTGCTCGGATGGCGGCCGCGAAGCGCTCATGGCTGCGCAACGCTACCCGAACGACTATAACGGCATCATCGCGGGCGCACCGGCCGCTCACTTCCAGACCCAGAACTCGCTGTACCACGGCTGGAGCGTGATGTCGCAAAGCACGACCGGCGACAGCACCGGCAATGCCACGCTGTATGCCGACAAGGCGCTCGTGCTGCACAAGGCAGTCGTGGCGGCATGCGGCGGCCAGGCTGGCGTGCCCGATGGCCTGATCGCCGATCCGCGCACCTGCAACTTCGATCCGGCGTCGATCCAGTGCGCGCAAGGCGCAACGAGCACCAGCAACTGCCTGACCGCGGCCGAAGTCGCCACCGCGAGCAAGATCTACGGCGGCCCGGTGGACGCGACGACGGGCGAGCGCATGCTGGCGGGCTCGCCGCAGCCGGGCTCGGAAGAGAACTGGGTGGGCGTCGAAGTGCCGACGACGAACTCGACGGACACGCCGGTCCCGGTGACGAAGCTGCTCAGCTACATGATCGTGACGGGCGCCTACAACCTGATCTTCACGGGCTCGCCCACCATGCCGACCATCGACACGTTCGGCTTCACGGACGCCAGCTTCTACTCGACCTACCTCCAGGCGAACCATCCGTTCATCGATGCGACGAGCCCGGACCTGTCGGCGTTCAACAAGGCGGGCGGCAAGCTGATCCTGTGGCACGGCTGGGCTGACCAGCACATCTCGCCGCTCTTCACGATCCAGTACTACGAGGCCATGCAGAACACGATGGGCGCTTCGACCGTGAGCAATTTCGCGCGCATGTACCTCGTGCCTGGCGTGTCCCACTGCGGCGGCGGCGAAGGCTTCCCGAACATCGACCTGGTCTCGCAGATCACGGCCTGGGCCGAGCAGGGCACGGCGCCGAACGCGGTCATGACGTACCAGACCGATTCGTCGAACAACGTGACGGCCAGCCGCCCGGTTTATCCGTACCCGGCAGTCGCGCAGTTCACGGGCACCGGCGACTGGCACCTCGGCGGGAACTGGACGCAAGGTTCGCCGCTGTACAACCAGCCCACGCATACCTGGGCGGGCTCGAGCTTCTATACGACGTACACGGCGGCTACGCGAGGCGTTGCCGCGCCGTAAGCGCAGTCCACCTGCCCGCAATGGGTAGTTGAACCGGCCAGCCCTGCGGGGCTGGCTTCTCTTTTGCCCCGAGGAAATGAAAGTGCACGCTCGCGTCAAATGGATTCCGCATCTTTCATTCAACGGCCTGCCGATATGGCGGCAAATCGTCTGCGCGCTCGAAGACGCCATAGGCTCGGGCGAACTTCGCAGCGGCGACGGCCTGCCTTCCCAGCGCTATATCGCCGATTTCATCGGGGTGCACGTCAACACGGTCAATCGCGCGATGCGCGATGCCGTGACGCGAGGACTGATCGTCGCGAAGACGCGTCGCGGCATGGTCGTGGGTTTCAACGAGGTTTTGCGCGAGACCGCGCGCGCGGGTCGCAATAACTGAATCGCATGGCCAATGCGCGGTAGCGGCAGTGTGTCGTGCTGCACCGGCGGCCTGAAAAATGGCGCGCCTGGCCGCGCCGCCCGGCCGTGTAGCGGCAACTGAATTGCGCACGTTCGTCCAGCACGTTTGCGAATCCCTTCGGAGAGCATCGATTTTGTTTATCACGCTGGGTCCGATTCCGGCCGAAGGCCGCGACAGGCAAAGCGCGCACGGATTGAGCGCGGCCTTTGCGCGGCGCGGCTTTCAGGGCGTTGGCGCGGGCGCTCGGGCGCCCAGACGGGGCTTCGAAACAGGGGCGGACGCATCCAATATGTGGTTAACCCGGACTTTCGGCCTTGGGCGCAGCCACCTATCGTCCCGTCGACGGATGGAAGTTCGTAGAAAATCGACTCGGGCACGAGCGAGCGGCAGACCACAGAACGGACAGGAGACTACAGATGTCTGGCAGCAAAACAATTGATATCAAGGCGTTCATCGACGAGCGCCACATTTCGGCCTATCAGTGGCTACTGGTGGTGCTGTGCTTCCTCGCGGTGGCCGCCGACGGCATGGACGTGGCCATCATGGGCTTCGTTGCGCCGTCCATCATTCACGAGTGGGGCATCTCGCGACCCGAGTTCGGCCTCGTCATGAGCGCCGCGCCCATTGGCCTCGTGATCGGCGCGCTGACCGCCGGCCCGGCCTCGGACCGCATCGGGCGCAAGTGGGTGCTGATCACTTCCGTGTTCCTCTTCGGCGTGTTCACGATCCTCACGGCGTTTACGCAGTCGCCGGCCTCCATGGCCGTGCTGCGCGTGCTGACCGGCATCGGTCTTGGCGCGGCCATGCCGAACTCCACGACGCTGCTCTCGGAGTACTCGCCGCTGCGCAAGCGCGCGCTGCTCATCACGATCATGTTCACGGGCTTCAACCTCGGCTCGGCACTGATCGGCTTTGCGGCGGGCTGGCTCGTGCCGAACCACGGCTGGCGCGCGGTGCTGATTTTCGGCGGCGCGATCCCGCTCGCACTCGTGCCGCTGCAGGCCTGGCTGCTGCCTGAATCGGCGCGTCTGCTCGCGGTGCGCGGTGCAGCGAGCAAGCGCATCGCCGCGACGCTCAACCGCGTGACGGGTGCTAACTTTTCGGGCGACGAAACCTTCGTCTCGACCGAGCCGGCGCTGCCCACGCGCAAGCCGATTGGCGTGCTGTTCTCGGAAGGCTATGGCGTGATGACCATCGCGCTGTGGGTCACGTACTTCATGGGCCTGCTCGTCATCTATCTGCTGACCGGCTGGCTGCCCACGCTGATCAAGGATGCGGGCCTCTCCATCACGGCGGCGGCGAACGTCACGGCCATGTTCCAGATTGGCGGCACGATCGGCGCGGTGCTGGTTGGCTGGATCATGGACAAGGTGCGTCCGGCGCGCGTGATCAGCGCGGCGTATATCGGCGGCGGCGTCTGCGTGCTGGTGCTGGCCGGCGTGGGCGCGCTTTCTTCGTCGCTCGCCCTGCTGGTGTTCGCGGCCGGCTTCTGCATGAGCGGTGCGCAAACGGGCCTGAACGCTTATGCTCCGGGCCGCTATCCGACGGTTGCGCGCGCAACGGGTGTGAGCTGGATGCTGGGCATGGGCCGCTTCGGCAGCATTTTCGGCTCGGCCATCGGCGGCGCGCTGCTGGGCCTTGGCTGGCAGTTCGGCGCGATCCTCGCGATGCTCGCCGTGCCGGCCATGCTGGCGGCGGTCGCGATCCTGATCTCGCAGCGGGCGCGTCATAGCGAACCGGCGGCGCAGGTGAGCGCGGCACACTGAGTTTCATTTGGCGACAGCGCTGGATTGAGCGGCGCGGCGGTGCGATGAGCACTGCCGCGCCATTTTTTTTTAGGGTGCGCTATTGATTCAGATGCCTGCAGGGTGCCTGAAACAGGCCTACACTCATCCATGCTTCGCGCTGCCTGAATACTGACTGCCACGTCAGTTCGACGGGCGCGGGCGGACATGTTCGTTCCTCACGGCGCTGCGCATTCGCAGCGAAGGAGAAGCCATGGAAAAGATGCCAAAAGCCACGGCCTTGTTCATCGCGGGCTTTGGCCCGATCGTGATTGAACCCAAGGCAAGCCGCGAGCTTTACAGTCGGGCCTTCGGTATTCCCTTCAAGGAAGAGAAAGGCGGCTACTTGCATACGGAGAATCTGAAAGGCGCAAATTCCTTCGCCTTGTGGCCACTCTCTCAGGCTGCGCAGTCGTGCTTCGGCACGGAGTCGTGGCCTCAAGACGTACCCATCCCGCAAGCCTGGATTGAGTTCGATGTCGAAAACGTCGAAGCGGCTACGGCAGAGCTTGAATCACAGGGGTACCGGATGCTGGTCAGCAACCGGAATGAGCCGTGGGGCCAAACCGTCAGTCGCTTCATCGGGCCGGAAGGATTGCTGGTAGGCGTCACCTTTACGCCATGGATGCGGGAAGCGAAATGATGGCGGCCACGGCTCGGCACGCGCCATCCCTGGCGCCCAGCGCAATATAGAACCCTGTTCAGATCTGCGCACGGAGGAATTGGCCTCCGTCGCGCGCATCAAATCCTGAACGCCCCCACCGTTTCGATCACCGTTTCGGCATTGCCCGCGAGCGTATTCGCCGAGATCGAGAAGTGATTCACGAGCGCGCTGTCCTGCTGCGTGAGTGCCTCGATGTGATCGAGCGCCTGCTTGATCTCCGCAATGCCAGCGCTTTGCTCGCGGGTGGCGGTATTGATCTCGTCGATCAGCACGTTCACGTCGCGCGCGGCCTGAACTGCCTGTTGCATCTTTTCGCGCGCGGTTTCGGTGAGCTGGCAACCTTCCTGAACCTTCTGCGTCGAGTCGACGATGAGCCCGGCAATTTCCTTGGCCGCCGTGGCCGCGCGGCCCGCGAGATTGCGCACCTCGCTCGCTACCACGGCGAAGCCGCGCCCGTGCTCGCCGGCGCGCGCCGCTTCCACGGCCGCGTTGAGCGCGAGAATATTGGTCTGGAAGGAAATCCCTTCGATAACCTGAATGATCTCGCCTATCTTGCGGGAAGCCTCGGTAATGCCCTGCATCGTCACCGTCATGGCTTCCACGGCGCGGCCGCTGTCTTCGGTAATGGCGCGCGCGTGGCCCGCACTGGTGGCCGCCTGGCGCGCCGCATCGGCGGTCTGGCGCACGTTGGCCGCGATGTGCTCCATCGAGGCCGCCGACTGCTCGAGGCTCGCCGCCTGCGATTCGGCCCGCGCCGAGAGCTTCTGGCTGCCTTCGGACACGGTCACCGTGGCCGCGCTCATTCTCGCCATCTGGTCGCGGGCGTCGCCGACGATGGCGCGCATGTTCAGGCTGACCTGGTTGACCGATTGCTCGAGCTTGCCGACCACGCCCGTCGGCTTCCAGGTGTTCTCGACCTTCTGCGTGAGGTCGCCCATGGCGAGCCGCGTTGCGGCGCCCAGCAGGCGGCGCAACGGGTAGATGAACATGAAGCGCATGCGGTATTCGGCGAGCACGCCGAACGCCCAGCAGGCGGCGAGGCCGATCGCCGTGCGCACGGGCGTGATCGACGAAACGCCGCCGACGATCAGCACGCCCGTGACCACGCCGGCCGCCGCGAGACCGCTCGTGAGCAGGTAGGTTTGCGTTTTCATGGTGGGATGCACGAAGCGCGAAAGCCGCCCCGCCATGTCCTTGCGCACGATTGCGCCCCCTTGCAGATGGTGCGCCTGCCGTCCGGTCCGTTGCTCCGAGAGCAGCATGGCGTACAGCGCTTCGGCGGTGCGCACCTGGTCGCGCGAAGCGGCGGTGTGGACGGCCCGGTACGCAACGACGTGCTCGCCTTCCAGAATCGGCGTCACGCCGGTCTGCACCCAGCAATGCCGCCCGTCGCGCAAGCGGTTCTTCAGCACGCCGACCCATGGCTCGCGCTTTTTCAGCGTGGCCCACATGTCGCGATACACCTCGGCGGGCATGTCGGGATGGCGCACGACGTTGTGCGGGTGCCCGACCAGCTCCTCGCGCGAAAAGCCGCTGGTTTCGATAAATGCGTCGTTGCAATAGGTGATCGAGCCCCGGGTATCGGTCGTTGAGACGAGCAGTTTTCCGGGTGGGAGAGTGGTTTCTCCGTGATTTGTCGGCGATTCGGTGCGCACTCGTGGTCTCCGTCGATTTTGAATGGGTTGCAGCGGTGTGATTGCGCGCATTGCGCGTTTGGGTGCTCGCTTGCAGGGCGCGATGCTCCGTCGATGAGCGCCGCTCGTTCGCTGGTTATCGGCCTGTTACTGCGATCATGAATAGGGTGCTTTCGCGCCAGGATTCGCCACTGTCGTGCGGGAGATCGATAACGGGAGCGGCGCCCTGGCGCGACCGAGCGGAAGAATCGGCCGGAACGCCCGTGCGACAGGGTTCGCAGCTGCGAATGACGTTCGCGCAACGAGTTCGTGCCCTCGTCTCAGCACGCCACGCCCAATAACTTCTTCGCATTGCTCCTAAAGCAGATTCGATGTGCCGTGCGTGCGCTTCACCTCAGGTCGGTCGTTGTTCGGGATTACCCCAGCAAGTGAGCGACATTCCCGCCGATGCCTCGGTGCAGGCGATCACGCCGCAGCCGAGCGATTTACTTGGCGGCGCGCAAGGGCGTGTACCGCAGCGACGAAGGCGGCGATACGTGGCTCATGTGCAATGTGCATTACCCTGAGCGCTTCAAGATCAACTTCGGCAATTCGCGTGTCATGCGCATCGCGTTTCATCCGACCAATCCGTCGATCATTTACGCGGTGGCCGAAATCGAAAACGCAGTCAGCTTCGCGCAGTCGTCGAACGACGGCGTGGGCAGCCCCGCACAGGGTCTCGCACTGCCAAACCAGGTATCTACGTTCACTTGGACTTCCCTCGGTCAGTCCAGCCGTGTGGCCTGGGAGGAGGCGGGCCGCGAGGCATGCCATTATCTCGATTTTTTTGAATCCAATATTTTTCAAACTACTGTCGAATATCAGGTTTCTCATCCAGATTGCATTGCCGCGCATTGCGAATTCGCATGAGGTCGGGTAAAAGCGGTAATTCGCCGTTCGAGTCTCGCGTGATCGTTAAATTGGTTTCGAATAGACTCGACGCAAACTAACCGTTCTCAAGGAAAATTATAAACATGGCAATTCCCGCTCATATGTGGCTTAAAGACGACGGCGGTGCGGACATCAAAGGTTCATCGACCGTACAAGACCGCCAAGGAAGCATTGAGATCATCAGCTTTAGCCACGGCGTCAATCTCCCCGTCGATGGCGCGAACGGGAAAATTACCGGCGCACGTGCGCATTCACCGGTGTCGTTCGAAAAGGAATTCGACGCGGCGACGCCCTATCTGTACAAAGCAGTCGCCAAAGGGCAAACGCTGCAATCCGCTGAGATCAAATGGTATCGAATCAACGATGCAGGAAAAGAGGAAGTGTATTTCACGATGCTGCTTGAAGGGGTGAAGGTGTGCGGCGTTAATCCGGGGATGATGAATACCAGGCTGGCGCCAGACTCGCCAATCAATCACGTCGAAGCCGTTTCGATGATGTACGAGAGCATTACATGGCATTATCTCGACGGCAATATCAAATTTACCGATTCGTGGAATGAACGCGGCTAAAGGGGGGGGCTTAACGGATGGCCTGTCAAGGAAAGTTTTTAGTGAATAATGCACTCTTGTCGCCGCTTACGATTTTTGGTGTCGGCACATTTAACGCGTTTTCAGGTAACGGAATCTATCGCAACAGGGGGGGATGCACAGCAATTCCCGACAATGGCCCGCTCCCGGCAGGCCGTTACTGGATAGTTGATCGTCCTACCGGTGGCATCCGCTCTCAAGCTATTGCAGAAGTGAAAGACGCCTGGAACACCTTCACTGGTAGGCCGAGTCACCATGACGAATGGTTCGCTCTCTATCGGGATGATGGGAAAATTGACGACACCACTTGGGTCAATGGGGTCCAGCGCGGGCAGTTCCGGTTACACCCAATGGGTGGCCGTGGGCTTTCGTTAGGGTGTATCACTGTGGCGAGCTATGCTGATTTCGGAACTATCCGGCGCGCACTTCTGCATACTACTACTATCCCGGCGCGCACTTCGGGCCTTCGGGCGTATGGAACGATAGAGGTAGTGACATATGGCAACACTTGCCCGTAGGCTCATGAAAGTCGTGCTGTTTATCGGCCTGTTCCTTCTTTCCGTACGCTATGTCCACACGTATCCTTGGCCAATGCCTGAAAGCCAGGCACTTAGATGGTTGAGTATCGCTAACGGGTTTGGTCTCCATGATCCCGATGATGTATATATTCCGGCCATGTTGACTATTGAGTTGATTGTCACCGTTGTTGCGTACACGGCGATCATGAAGCTGTGGCGGTACTACTGGACGAAGCCATCCGTCGAATCACAGTGAGTGGTTTGCCTCCTGAGAATCCGCACGGCACTTCTGCACACCGAGAAAATCCCCGCCAGGAATTCGGGGCTTCGTGCCTATGGAACAATTGAGGTCATCACGTATGGCAGCACTTGTCCGTAAGCTATTCAAGGTCGCACTTCTTTTAGGTCTGCTTGCCCTGTCACTTCGGTATGTCCACCCATACCCCTATGAGTGGACAGAAAGCCAGATGCGCGCGTGGTTGTACACATCGCAGGCGCTAGGTATCCGTGACCCCGAAGATTTGTATTTCGTGGTGTGGGTAACTATCGAACTAATCGTGGCAGTGCTTGCCTATGTGGCGATCATGAAGCTATGGCGGTACTGCTGGACGAAGCCAGGGCGGGCGGAATAAAGGCTGCACCGAGATCGCCATCCGCCGGCGAAAGGCGCACCAGGCGAGCGAGCGCATACAATTGAGCCGTACACACTCAAAGTTGAACGGCGATGCGCATTCTCGTGATCGAAGACGAGCCGAAAACCGGCGCCTATCTGAAGAAGGGCTTTGAGGAATCCGGCTACGCGGTGGACGTCGCCGCGGACGGCGCGGAAGGCCTGATCCTCGCGAAGGAAGCGGCGTACGACGTGATCGTGCTCGACGTGATGCTGCCCGCCATGGACGGCTGGACAGTGCTCAAGACGCTGCGCGCCACGCACACCACGCCGGTGCTCTTCCTCACCGCGCGCGACGACATCAACGACCGCGTGAAGGGCCTCGAACTGGGCGGCGACGATTACCTCGTCAAGCCGTTCGCCTTCGTCGAGCTGCTGGCGCGCGTGCGCACGCTGGCCCGCCGCGGCCCGCCGCGCGAGAGCGACGTGCTCACGCTCGGCGACCTCGAAGTGGACGTCACGCGGCGGCGCGTGAAACGCGGCGCCACACGCATCGACCTCACGCCGAAGGAGTTCTCGCTGCTGCAGCTGCTCGTGCGCCGCCAGGGCGAAGTGCTCACGCGCACGCAGATCGCCTCGTACGTTTGGGACATGAACTTCGACAGCGACACCAATGTCGTGGAAGTCGCCATACGGCGCCTGCGCGCCAAGGTCGACGACGCATTCGACGTCAAGCTGATCCAGACCGTGCGCGGCGTGGGCTACGTCGCCGAGATCGCCGAAAGCAAAGGGTCCGCCTGATGTCGCGGGTGGCCGTGCGCTCGCTCACCACTGGCCTCGCGCTCAGTTTCGCCGGCACGACGCTCGCGGTGTTCGCGCTCGTGGGCAGCACGCTTTATTTCACGCTTGACCGCGAGGTCAAGCAGCAGGACGACCTCGACATCGTGCTGATTTCCCGGCACACGCGCCGCCTCGCGCAGGAACTGCACACCCAGCAGGACGTGCGCGAGCACGCGGAGCGGCTCACGAGCCAGGTGTTCGGCAATCCCGCGCTTTCGATGGAGATACTTGGCGCCGGCGGCGCGCAACTGATCGAGCACAACACGGCCGGCATTGCCGACGCGGTGTTTCCGCAGGCCGCGCTCGCCCGGCGTCTCGCGTCGTCGCAACGCATTACCGAAGGCGACGTGGTGGAGTGGCGCAACACGCGCGGCGTGCCGGTGCGCGGGCTCGCCACCGAAGCGGCGCTCACCGACGGCACGCCCGTCACGATCGTCGTCGCGCGTGACATGACCGATCGCTGGCTGCTGCTCGACCGCTATCGCGAGCGGCTTTACGGCTTCGGCCTTGCGGGCATGCTGCTCGCGTTCCTCATGAGCTGGCTGCTCGTGCGCGAGTCGCTGCGGCCGCTGCGCGAGATGGCCGCGCGCGCCGCCATGGTCACGGTCGACCGGCTCGACACGCCCATCGAGGTCGAGGGCGCGCCGAGCGAACTGAAAGCGCTCATGAAGTCCCTCAACGCCATGCTCGAGCGGCTGCACGGCGGCTTCGAGCGCATGTCGCAATACACGGCGGATCTCGCGCACGACATGCGCACGCCGCTCGGCAATCTGCGCGGCGCGACCGAAGTGGCGCTCGCACGAGAGCGCACCACGGCCGAATACGAAGCGCTGCTCGAATCGAATCTGGAGGAATGCGAACGGCTTTCGCGCATGATCGAGAGCGTGATCTTTCTGGCGCGCGCGGAGCATCCGCAATTCATGACGACGCTCGCGGAGTTCGACGTGGAGGAGGCGCTCACGCAGATCGCCGACTACTTCGAAGGCCTCGCGGACGACGCTGGCGTGCAGATTCGCGTGCGGGGCTTGGGTCGCCTGCGCGCGGACAAGGAACTGTTCCGGCGCGCCGTGGGCAACCTGCTCGCCAATGCGCTGCGCTACACGCCACGCGGTGGCGAGATCACGTTGAGCGTGCAGGAGACACAAACGGCCGTTGAAGTCGCGGTGGCCAATCCCGGCACGCCGATCGACGCCGCGCTGCTCGAGCGCATTTTCGACCGCTTCTATCGCGCCGATGCGTCGCGCCATAGCGAGCCGCGCGCAGGTGCTTCGGCGGGGCTCGGTCTCGCGATCGTGCGCTCGATCATGGCGCTGCACGGCGGCTCGGCGCGCGCCGAAAGCGATGCGGCGGCCACGCGCTTCATCCTGACGTTCGCGCGCCCTTGATGCCAGGTTCGCCAGGTTCGCCCGGTGCGCTCAAATCGCCCAGCGCCGCGCGGTCCCAGCCGCCGCCCAGCGCTTCGAGCAAATGCACGCTTGCATCGAGCCTTCTGCCCGCGATCTGCTCCTCGTTGCGTTCGTTCGCGAGCGCGATGGTTTGCGCCGTCACCACGTCGAGATAATTCACCGCGCCCGCCTGGTAGCGGTTGGTCGTGAGCTTGAGCGAGCGTTGCGCGGCGGCCGTGGCGCGTTGCTGGCTTTGCGCTTCGCTGGCCAGCGTGTCGAGCGCGCTCAGGTTGTCTTCGACTTGCTGGAACGCCGTGAGCACGGTTTGGCGGTAGCCGGCCACGGCCGCGTCGTACTGCGCGTTCGCCCCATTGAGCGTGGCGTTGTGGCGGCCGCCGTCGAATAGCGTGCCAGCA
>DATBXG010000187.1:0-13433 GCA_036514415.1 Paraburkholderia sp. | reverse complement strand
CGCCTGCAGCACATACGAGACGGCGAGCATCAGCCGGTTGTCCCAGTGCAGCGGCAGGCGCGCCGCGAGCAGCGCGCCCGCGATCAGCGCCGCGCCGAACATAGGCCAGAACAGGTCGGGCCATGCCGACCCGGGCAGCGCATGGCGCGCGATCACGGGCAGGAAGGTTGCAGTGATGATGTAGCCGAAGCCGGGCACGCCGTAGAGCAGCACGAGCCAGAAAGCATCGGCACGGCCGCTTTCGCGACCCACGTGCGCGGCGCTTGCCTTTGGGCTCGCGCCGGAACGCGGCGCCAGCGGGCGCGTGTCCTCGCCGAACGGCGACCAGACAACGACGGAGAGCAACGCGCTGATCAATCCGAAGCCGATCCACCCTGCTCGCGCACCAAGACCGCCGGCGGCACTGACGAACAGCCCGGTCGCGATGATGCCGAAGCCGGGCCCGGTATAGATCACGCCGCCCCACTCGTGCGCGCCCAGTTGCGCTAGCCGCCGCAGGCCCCATTGCGAGGCGAACACGAAGGTCCATGCGCTCACCGCGCCCGCTACAAAGCGCACCGCCGCCCAGATCCAGAACTGCTGCGTGATGCCCATCGCGAGCGTGAGGAGCACCGTGGCCACGAGTCCCGCCCGCACGATCCTCGCGGGCGCCGCGCGCAGCGCGACGCAACTGACGGCGCCGGCGAAATAGCCCGCGTAGTTGAGCGAAGCGAGCCAGCCGCCTTGACGCAGGTCGAGCGCGCCGCCGTGCAGCATCAGCGGCAAAAGCGGCGTAAATGCGAAGCGCCCCACGCCCAGCGCCACGGCGAGCGCCGCCATGCAGGCGAGCGCCGCGCGGCGACCGGCATACGGACGCGGTTCGGAAACGGGGACGGCGCGAGGGACGTAATCGTTCATGTGCGGAAAGGGAAAAGCGACTGCCTACCATCCTAGGCGACCCTATCGTTCACGAAAAATGAATTATCATGAACGAATGCATTCCGAGGAGAGAACTATGGACCTCGCCGAACTGGCGATCTTCCGGGCAGTCGTGAGGGAAAACGGCGTGACGCGGGCTGCCGCCAAGCTCAATCGCGTGCAGTCGAACGTGACCACGCGCATCAAGCAACTCGAAGATCAGCTCGGCACGCCGCTCTTCACGCGCGACGGCCGCCGCCTCGTCCTCACACCCGCCGGCGAGACCCTGCTGCCCTACGCCGAGCGCCTGCTCGCACTCGCCGACGAAGCGCGCCACGCGCTGAAGGCCGGGCAGCCGGCGGGGCGACTCAGGCTCGGCACCATGGAAAGCGCCGCAGCAAGCCGCCTGCCGGCCCTGCTCGCGCACTATCACCAGGCGTGGCCCGAGGTCACGCTCGAACTGGAGACCGGCACGACCGGCACCCTCATCGAGCGCCTGCGCGAATTCGAGATCGACGCGGCGCTGATCGCGACGCCGCTCGCTGGCCCGCCGGACCCCGAGGTGTTCGAGTACGTGCCGGTGTATCGCGAAGAACTCGTGATGCTCACGCCGCGTGGCCACCGGCCGATCCGCCAGCCCGGCGACATCGCGCTCTCCACGCTCGTGGCGTTCGAGCGTGGCTGTGCGTATCGCGCTTATGTCGAGCGCTGGTATCTGGAGCACGGCATCCGGCCGTCGCGCGTGCTGGAACTGGGCTCGTATCACGCGATCGTCGCGTGCGTGGCGGCGGGCGCGGGTGTGGCCGTCGCCCCGCGCTCGGTGCTCGAATTGCAGCGCAGCGTCGGCGAGGTCACGATCCATTCGCTCGGCAAGCTTGGTGAGATCGACACACTGCTCGCGTGGCGGCACGGGCATTATTCGCCCGCGCTCGGGGCGTTGAAGGCGGCGCTTCTGGAGCATGCGCAGCGCGCGGGCAGCGCGGCGTTGCCGTTGGCGAGTGAAGCGGGAGCGACGCCCGCAGGCCTGTAACACAGGCCACACAAGCCGCAAAGCCGCGCCAAACAAAAAGGGCCGCCCTCACGGACAGCCCTTCTTCAGCGCAGAGCGGCGGTCAAGCCGCGACGCGCCGCATTACAGCTTCGCTTCGACCCAGCCCTTGACGCCTGCGAGCGCGGCCGGCAGATTGGCCGGCTCGGTGCCGCCCGCCTGCGCCATGTCGGGACGGCCGCCGCCCTTGCCACCCACCTGCTGGGCGACGAAGTTCACGAGTTCGCCGGCCTTCACCTTCTTGCTCGCCTCGGCGGTCACGCCCGCGATCAGGCTGACCTTGCCGCCCTCGACAGCCGCAAGCACGATCGCCGCGCTCTTCAGCTTGTCCTTGAGCTTGTCCACGGTCTCGCGCAGCGTCTTCGAGTCGGCGCCTTCGAGCGTGGCTGCGAGCACGTGCACGCCGTTCACTTCGATGGCCTGGCCGACGAGCTCGTCGCCCTGGCTCGAAGCCAGCTTCGACTTGAGCGCGCCCAGTTCTTTTTCGAGCGACTTGACCTGATCCTGCACCTGCGCAATGCGCTGCGTGAGCTCCGAAGGCTGCGCCTTCAGTGCCGCGGCTGCCGCGTTGATGTTCGCATCGAGGTCTTGCACGAAGCGCACGGCGTTGTCGCCCGTGATCGCTTCCACGCGGCGGATGCCAGCGGCCACGCCGCCTTCCATGACGATCTTGAAGAGGCCGATGTCGCCGCTGCGCATGACGTGCGTGCCGCCGCAGAGTTCGCGCGAGAAGCCGAGGTCCATCACGCGCACTTCGTCGCCGTACTTTTCGCCGAAGAGCGCCATCGCGCCGCCCTTCACTGCGTCGTCGTAGGACATCACGCGCACGACGCCGGGCGCGTTCGCGAGCACTTCCGCGTTGACGATCTGCTCGACGCGACGGATTTCGTCGTCGGTCATCGGCGCGTTGTGCGCGAAGTCGAAGCGGGTTTTGTCGGCATCGACGAGCGAGCCCTTCTGCTGCACGTGAGCGCCCAGCACTTCGCGCAGCGCCTTGTGCATCAAGTGCGTAGCCGAGTGGTTGCGCGCCGTGCGGGCGCGGCGGATGGCGTCGATTTCCGCCTTCACGACGTCGCCCACCTTGAGCGTGCCCTGCTCCAGCGTGCCGTGGTGGCCGCTCACGTCGGCCTGAACCTTAAGCGTATCGGCAACGGTGAAGCGGATGCTCGCGTTCGAGATCACGCCCTGGTCGCCCACCTGGCCGCCCGATTCCGCGTAGAACGGCGTGTGGTCGAGCACGACCACGGCGTCCTGGCCCGTCTTCACTTCGCCCACCGAGGCGCCGTCGACGTAGAGCGCGACGACCTTCGCGTCGTCGAACACGATTTCCTCGTAGCCGTGGAACGTGGTCTTCGCGCCCGAGTATTCGAGACCCTGCGCCATCCTGAACTTGCCCGCCGCGCGCGCCTGCTCGCGCTGGCGCGCCATCGCTTCGTCGAACGCCGGCTCGTCGACCGTGACGTTGCGCTCGCGGCAAACGTCGGCCGTGAGGTCGAGCGGGAAGCCGTAGGTGTCGTGCAGCTTGAACGCGAGTTCGCCGCTCAGCGTCTTGCCGCCGGGTTTGCCACCAGCGGCTTCGAGGTCCGCCAGCTCGGCTTCGAGAATCGACATGCCATGCTCGATGGTCTCGAAGAAGCGCTCTTCTTCCTGGCGCAGCACATCGGTCACGCGCTGCTGCGCTTCGGCGAGTTCCGGATAGGCCGCGCCCATTTCCGCGACGAGGTCCGCCACCATCTTGTGGAAGAACGCGCTCTTCTGACCAAGCTTGTAGCCGTGACGGATCGCGCGGCGCACGATACGGCGCAGCACGTAGCCGCGGCCTTCGTTGCCGGGAATCACGCCATCGACGATCAGGAACGAGCACGCGCGGATGTGGTCGGCAATGACCTTCAGCGAGTTGTTCGTGAGGTCCGGCGTATTCGTTTCGCGCGAGGCCGCCTTAATGAGGTTCTGGAACAGGTCGATCTCGTAGTTGCTGTGCACGTGCTGCAGCACGGCCGCGAGGCGCTCGAGACCCATGCCCGTGTCGACGCACTGCTTGGGCAGCGGCGTCATGTTGCCCTGGGCGTCGCGGTTGAACTGCATGAACACGAGATTCCAGATCTCGATGAAGCGGTCGCCGTCTTCTTCAGGCGACCCCGGGGGGCCGCCCCAGATTTCCGGGCCGTGGTCGTAGAACACTTCCGAGCACGGGCCGCAGGGGCCGGTGTCGGCCATCTGCCAGAAGTTGTCCGATGCGTAGCGCGCGCCCTTGTTGTCGCCGATGCGGATGATGCGCTCGACCGGCACGCCGATTTCCTTCGCCCAGATGTCGAAGGCTTCGTCGTCTTCCTTGTAGACGGTCACCGTGAGCTTTTCGGCCGGCAGCGCGTAGACCTTCGTCAGCAGTTCCCAGCAATAGTGGATCGCGTCGCGCTTGAAGTAGTCGCCGAACGAGAAATTGCCGAGCATCTCGAAGAACGTGTGGTGACGCGCGGTGTAGCCGACGTTCTCGAGGTCGTTGTGCTTGCCGCCTGCGCGCACGCTGCGCTGCGCAGTCGTGGCGCGCGAGTACGGGCGCTTGTCGGAGCCGAGGAACACGTCCTTGAACTGCACCATGCCCGAGTTGGTGAAGAGCAAGGTGGGGTCGTTGCCCGGCACGAGGCTCGACGAGCGCACGATCGTGTGGCCCTTCGATTCGAAGAACTTGAGGAATTTCTCGCGGATGTCGGCGGCTTTCATGGCGTGCGTTGGGTCCTTCTCTGGGGCGTCCGGTGCTGAATCTTTGTCGTGGTCGGGGGCCCGGCTTGCGGCAAAACCCCGCTGCTGAATCGAACGATTATACGGGATCGCTGCGCGCTCGCGGCGGCGCGTCAAGGACTGCGCGCCCCGGACTACGCGTCCCGCACCGATTGCATGCGCGCGACAGGATGCCGCCTATGCACAATCGGGCGGGCGTCTTTGTTCCGCAATGCGGAACACTGTACCGAAATTTGACGCGCGCCGCGCCTTTTCGCTTACCATGAGCGGCATCGGCCAGCGTGCAGCGCGCGCTCGCGGCCCGCCATAGAACGACATTGGAAGACATAGCATGGGCGCTCTCAGCCATATCCGCGTACTCGATCTCACCCGCGTCCTCGCCGGACCGTGGTGCGCACAGACCCTCGCCGACTTCGGCGCCGACGTGATCAAAGTGGAGCGCCCCGGCGCCGGCGACGACACGCGCCACTGGGGGCCTCCGTACCTGAAAACACCCGACGGCGCGGACACCGCCGAAGCCGCCTACTACCTCGCCGCGAACCGCAACAAGCGCTCGGTGACCGTGGACATCGCCACGCCCGAGGGACAGCGCATCGTGCGCGAACTGGCCGCGCAGAGCGACGTCGTGCTGGAGAACTACAAGGCTGGACAGCTCAAGAAGTACGGGCTCGACTACGAGTCGCTGCGCGAGGTGAAGCCCGATCTCGTCTACTGTTCGGTGACCGGCTTCGGGCAGACGGGGCCCTATGCCTCGCGTGCGGGCTACGACTTCATCGTCCAGGGCATGGGCGGCTTCATGAGCATCACCGGCGAGCGCGAGGCGCTGCCGGGCGGCGGCCCGCAAAAAGCCGGCGTGGCGATCGCCGACCTCATGACCGGCATGTACGCGACCATCGCCGTGCTCACGGCGCTCGCCCACCGCGACCGCACGGGCGTTGGCCAGTACATCGACATGGCGCTGCTCGACGTGCAGGTGGCCATGCTCGCGAACATGAACTCGAACTACCTGGCAAGCGGCAAGCCGCCGGTACGCTGGGGCAACGCGCATCCGAACATCGTGCCCTATCAGGCGTTCCAGACGAGCGACAGCTGGATCATCCTCGCCGTGGGCAACGACGGGCAGTTTCGAAAGTTCGTCGAAGTGGCGGGCCAACCCGAGCTTGCTGATGACGAGCGCTTCGCGACCAATCCGGAACGTGTACGCCATCGCGACACGCTCGTGCCAATCGTCGCCGGGCTGATCCGCTCGCGCGCGAAAGCCGACTGGATCGGCGCGCTCGAGGCCGCCGGCGTGCCGTGCGGGCCGATCAACAACCTCGCGGAAGTGTTCGAGAACGAGCAGGTGATCGCGCGCGGACTGCAGGTCGATGTCCCGCACCCGTCGGGCGGCACGGCACGGCTCGTGGGCAACCCCATCCGCATGAGCGAGACGCCGCCGCGCGTGGCGAGCCATCCGCCCACGCTCGGCGAGCATACCGACGCGGTGCTGCGTGACGTGCTCGGGTATGGAGTGGAGCAGGTGGCGGCGTTGCGGGGCAAGGGCGTGGTTTGACGCGTGTCTGCTTGACGCGTGCCTGCGCGTGAGCGAGGCCTGGCCGCCCCTGAGCGGCCCGGCCTCAGCCCTGGTTCCGCATCGACATCAGCCAGTCAATGCCCTGCGGCCAGTCTTCGAGCCCGCTTTCCGCGTTGATATGCCCGCGCGCGCCGATATCGAACCAGCGGCTGCTCCACGCCTGCGCGCAACGCTCCGAGAACGCCACGCCGCCATACGGATCGTCGCTGCTCGCGACCACGACGCTCGCGAACGGCAGCGCCGCCAGCGGCACCGGATCGAAGCCCCGCGCATCGCGCGGAAATTCGGGTCCGTGCGGATCGGGCAGCGCCACCAGCAGCGCGCCTGCCACCTTCGCACGCGTCGCGTCGCTCGCGTGGCGCACAGCCCAGTGCGCCACGGTCAGGCAGCCCAGGCTGTGCGCAGCGAGGCGCACGCCGGCGGGCGCGCGTTGCACGGCGGCCTCCAGCGTCGCGCACCACGCCTCGCAGTCCGGGTGCATCCAGTCGGGCATCTGCACCCGCGCAAAGCCCGCGTGCGCGGCTTCCCAGCGCGTCTGCCAGTGTCCCGGCCCCGAGTTCATATAGCCGGGCAGCACCAGCACACGTGTTTCGCTCGTCGTCACTTTTTCCCCTCGTTTTTCGTGGCCCGCGCGACGATCCGGCACCGGGACTGGCACGGCGGGTCGCGTCAGGTAGAATGGAAGACACCATCGGGCGCCCAATCGCGTGCGTTTTGCCTTTTATCGGGCGCCCTCGAACGACTTCCCTTTTCGCATGAATACCGAACGTAAAGACGCCGACCGCACGGACGCGCCTGCGGCATCCAATTTCATCCGCAACATCATCGACGACGACAACCAGTCGGGCAAGTGGGCGCAGCGCGTCGAAACGCGCTTCCCGCCGGAGCCGAATGGCTATCTGCACATCGGCCACGCGAAGAGCATCTGCCTGAACTTCGGCGTCGCGAAAAGCTACGGCGGCGTGTGCCACCTGCGCTTCGACGACACGAACCCGGAAAAGGAAAGCGTCGAGTACGTCAACTCGATCATCGACGCCGTGACGTGGCTCGGCTTCGAATGGAAGAAGGCCGACCAGGAATATCTCTTCTATGCGAGCGACTACTACGACAAGCTCTACGAGTTCGCCGAACTGCTGATCCAGCGCGGCAAGGCCTATGTGGACAGCCAGACGCCGGAAGAGATGCGCGCGAACCGCGGCTCGGCCACGGAAGCCGGCAAGAACTCGCCGTTCCGCGAGCGCTCCGTCGATGAGAACCTCGACCTGTTCCGCCGCATGAAGGCGGGCGAATTCGAGGAAGGCGCGCACGTGCTGCGCGCGAAGATCGACATGGCGTCGCCGAATTTCAACATGCGCGACCCCGTCATCTACCGCATTCGCTTCGCGCATCACTACCGCACCGGCGACAAGTGGTGCGTGTATCCGATGTACGACTACACGCACTGCATCTCGGACGCGCTGGAAAACATCACGCACTCGCTGTGCACGCTCGAGTTCGAAGACCATCGCCCGCTGTACGACTGGGTGCTCAACGAACTGGCCGATGCCGGCGTGTTCGCGCGGCCGCTCCCGCAACAAATCGAGTTTTCGCGCCTGAACCTCACGTACGCGATCACGAGCAAGCGCAAGCTGCTGCAACTCGTGACCGAAAACCACGTAGACGGCTGGGACGACCCGCGCATGCCCACCATCGTCGGTGTGCGCCGCCGCGGCTTCACGCCCGAGAGCATCCAGCTCTTCTGCGAGCGCATCGGCGTGACGAAGGTGGATTCGTGGATCGACATGAGCGTGTTCGAAGGCGCGCTGCGCGACGACCTCGACGACAAGGCGCCGCGCACGGCCGCCGTGCTCGACCCGCTCAAACTCATCATCGACAACTATCCGGAAGGCCAGAGCGAGGACTGCACAGCGCCCGTCCATCCGCATCACCCGGAGCGCGGCCTGCGCACGTTCCCGATCTCGCGCGAGCTCTGGATCGAGCGCGAGGACTTCAACGAAACGCCCCCGAAGGGCTATTTCCGCCTCTTCCCGGGCAACAAGGTGCGCCTGCGCTACGGCTTCGTGATCGAATGCACGGGCGCGGACAAGGACGAGAACGGCAACGTGATCGCCGTGCACTGCAACTACTTCCCGGACAGCAAGTCGGGCACGGAAGGCGCGAACAACTACAAGGTGAAGGGCAACATCCACTGGGTGAGCGCGGCGCACGCGTGCCCGGCGGAAGTGCGTCTCTACGACCGCCTGTTCCGCGAAGAGCAGCCCGACGCGGGCGGCCGCGACTTCCTCGAAGCGCTCAACCCGGACTCGAAGCGCGTCGTAAAGGCGTATCTGGAACCGGGCGCACGCGACGCCGCACCGGAAGACCGCTATCAGTTCGAGCGCCACGGCTACTTCGTCGCCGACCGCTACGATTCGAAGCCGGGTGCGCCGGTGTTCAACCGCATCGTCGGTCTGCGCGACAGCTGGGGCAAGTAAGACACGCGCCGCGCGCACAAAGCAAAAGCAAAAGCCCGCACGGATTCGTGCGGGCTTTTTTCGTTCCGGCGGCGGCTATCCCGGCGGATCAGAGTTTGCGGTGCAGTTCCGCGAGCGAAAGCGAGGTGCCGAACAGCCGTGTGAGGCTGCGGCTCGCGTAGCGTTCGACCTCGGCCGGGACGGTCCAGCGCCAGGCGTCCATTTCCGGGATCATCACGCCGTCCTCGCGGCGCGGAAAGAGCGACACGCAAACGCAGCGCGACAGGTCGAGTTCATCGGCCGCCGCACGTGCGGCAAAGAGATGCAGATCCTTGTCGCGCCGGTACACGTAACGCCCGAGATCGACGAGGCGCGACGCCGCGACCACGATGCCGGTTTCCTCGACCATTTCCCGGCGCGCGCTCTGCGATTCTGTCTCGCCCGGTTCGCCCTGCCCTTTGGGAATGTCCCAGTGATTCGTGCCCGTTGCGTGCGCGAGCAGCACGCGGCCTTCAGGATCGAGCAGCACGATGCCGCACGATACGATCTTGCCGTTCACCGCGTGCTCAGTGCTGTTTCTGGAAAACCCATGGGCCTTCGCCCTTGCGGCAGAAGTGCGGGTGCAGCGTCATCGTCTGCCCCTTCGCGTTGAGGACGACTTCCGTGTCGCGGCACGTCTTGTCGCCTTCCTGTCGCGTATTCGACGGCGTGATGGTCGAGTCGATGCGCACGCCGTTGCGCGAGCCTTCGTTCGTCCAGGTCGTGCTCTCGCCATCGGCCTTGTGCTGGACGGCATCGCGCACGGCGTTCTGGAGCGAGGTGTAGTCCGCCTGGTTCATGAACGACATGGGCGTGTTGTTCAGAAAGCCCAGATTGGCGGCATGCGCGCTGCCCATGCCGATCGTGACGAAGAGCGCCGCGCTCAGGGCGCTTAGGGCACTCAGGGTGCGTAGGGTTCGGGGCAACCTGGTCATTGAATGTTCTCCTCGATGGGCAATCCGTCTCGGCGAAAAGCATAACACGCGCCCTTTTTTCGCCTGCGCGGCGAGGCCGCGCGCATGCGGTCGGGCCCTCCTTTGCCAGTCCTTTTTTCAGATTGGTCCGATGGTGGCGCGCCAGCCCGAAATCTAAGATCGCGCTGTCATCCATTGGCTTCCATCAGGGCAACCTCACATGACTTATTCCATCGCGCTAAGGGTCTTTGCAGTCCTGCTGGTCCTCCTCAGCATCGGCATGATGTCCTTCGTCGCACAGTACGCGCGCGCGCGCCAACCGGAGGCGCCTCGCCCGGGTCCCGTGCGCTATCCCGAACGCGCGCCGGTCTGGCCGGACGCAACACTGCGCATCGGCACGGTCGCCCTGCTGGTTTCCTTCGTCGTGCTCACCGGCGCCTGTCTTCTGATCGCGGACGTCTAGGGCGACGTAGCGCGGGGCGCCGCCCGTGCGCGCTCAAGGCGCGCCCGGCTGCCAGCCATCGGTGAGCGTGTCGAGAAATGCAATCACGTCCTTGATCCCGGCATCGCTGAACACCGGTTCGTCGCCCGGTTTGCGATCGAATGGCGGATCGGTGTTGAGATTCACCCAGTAGCGCCGCGGCAGATCGTCGAACTTCTGCACCTTCCCCTTCACCACCGGATAGAACTCCTCCGGATTCGTATCGCGCCGCGCGTAGAAGCGCAGCACGTCATCCAGCGAATGGTAGATGCCGTTGTGAAAGAAGGACTTCTTCAGCGCGACGTTGCGCAGCGTCGGCGTGCGAAATAGTCCGCAGAATTCGGCGCGGTGATCGAGGTCGGTGCGCTCCGGGCCGCACGCACCCAGATCGTAGAACCGCCGGTCGCGATTCACGGCGAGCGCGTGGTTGCGCGGCACGCCTACAGCAATCAAACCGAAGTCGCTGAATTGCGGCGGCGAGCCGTCCTTCGCGCGCTGGCTGATGTGGCAACTCGCGCAATTGCCCTTCTTTTCGTCGTTGAACAGCTGCAGCCCGCGCATTTCGGCGGCGGTGAGCGTGGCCTTGCCAGCCAGATACGCGTCGTACTTGCTCGTGTACGGGTAGAACACCTCGGGCGACTGCTCGAACGTTTCCAGCGATTTCAGCACGGCCTTGAAGGTCGCGTCGTCGTCATCGGCGACGCGCGCGCCGAACGCCTCGCGAAACGCCCCTGCGTACGGCGCCGCGCGCACGGCCTCGGCTACCTTCTTCGGCGAGCTTGCCATCTCGAAGGTCGAGAGCAACGGAATACGCGCCTGGTCCGAACCTCGATCGACCCGGCCGTCCCACGTGAGGCCGCCAGTCGGGCCCGCATCGACGCTTTCGTCGCCTTCGTCGTCGGAGTCGTGATAGTGCTCGGCGAATTGCGGCACCGCCTGGAGATACTTGAGCGTCGGCACCGCGCGCATACCCGGTCGATGCATGTCCGCGCCGCCGATCTGCACGTCGAGCGCGTTGGCCGGTGTGAACGCGTGGTCGGGACTGTGGCACGACGCGCACGACATCTTGCCCGAGCCCGAGAGCGAGGGATCGAAGAACATCTGCTTGCCAAGCGCGGTCATGCGGCGCACCTGCGCGTAGACCTCGGCACGCGTCTGGCCGCCTTGCGCCGGCGCGGCGATCTTCATCAGCTTCACACCCTGCGCGACGCGCGGGTTCGCGTCGGCATCGTGCGCGCGAGCGGCGCTGCCCGATGCCCCTTGCGCGGCATCCGCGTCGGCAGAACGGGCCGTGCCGCCGTCGCACGCCATGAGGAGCGACGACAGCGCCGCCGCCATCACGAGCAGTCCGCCCCTGTGACGCGCGCCGCGCTGCGATCGCGCCCGCGTCTCACCCTGTGTCCGCGCCGAACGACGCGCCAATCTACGCAACATGCCTGGTCCCCGAAACTTGAGCGCGGCTCGTGCGTGCCGTCGCGCCGCCGTGATGCGAATGCCGATGCGCTCACGTGCACACCGAAGTCGCGAAAGCGTATGTCAGAGATGTGACGAACCAATGACATCGAGTAAGGCGAACGTCATGCAATCACAGGGCGTCAAAAAGCTAAATGTAATTTTTTACACATCGCTGTCAAATTCCGTTGCGACACTGCGCCTCGCCCGAAGGCCGGTGTCGGTGTGATTCGCGCCGGCCTCCACGCGGGCCCCCAACGCGAGAGAGAAAAAATGATCAACAGAAAATGGTTCTATGTCACGCCGATCGCGGTGGCAGCAGCGGCAATGGCCGTCGCGGCATGTGGCGGCAATGGCGACAGCAAGCCCGGCCTGGCGTCGGTGAAGAACATCGTCGTGATTTACGCGGAAAACCGCAGCTTCGACAACCTGTACGGCAGCTTCCCGGGCGCCAACGGCCTGCAGAACGTGAGCGCCGCAAGCGCCCAGCAGCTCGACCGCGACGGCTCCGTGCTGGCCACGCTGCCGACCGTTTGGAACGGCCTCACGCAAACGGGCGTCACGCCCGCTGTGACCGCCGCGATGACCGGGAACATGCCGAACGCGCCGTTCGCGATCGACGACCCGAATGGTTACAACGTGCCGCTCTCGGTCACGACGCGCGACCTGTATCACCGCTTCTACGAGAACCAGATGCAGATCCACGGCGGCAAGAACGACATGTTCGCGGCCTACGCCGATTCGGGCGGTCTCGTGATGGGCCACTACACGACGAGCGCCGAAAAGCTGCCGCTCTGGAAAATCGCCCAGCAATACGCGCTCGCTGACAACTTCTTCATGGGCGCGTTTGGCGGCTCGTTCCTGAACCACCAGTGGCTGATCTGCGCGTGCACGCCGTACTACGCGAACGCGGACACGAACCCGGCCAAGCCTGCGATTTCGGCCGTGGACGCCGACGGCGTTTCGCTCACGCTCGCATCGAACTCGCCGGGTTCGGCGCTCAACGGCGTTCCCAAGTTCGTGAAGTCGGGCAACCTCACGCCGGACTTCTACGCCGTCAACACGATGCAGCCTCCGTACCAGCCTAGCGGCAACGCAGCGGCATCGGGCGGCGACACGACCCTTGCCGACCCGTCCAACGCCACCACGCTGCCGGCGCAGACGGCGCAGAATATCGGCGACCTGCTATCCAACGCGGGCGTGACGTGGGCGTGGTACGGCGGCGCCTGGGGCGCGGCCGTGAGCGCGGCGCAGAAGGGCACGTCGGGCGTGATCTACGGCGCGAACATGACGGCGCCGAACTTTCAGCCGCACCACCAGCCGTTCAACTACTTCGCGAACTACGCACCGGGCACCGATGCGCGCGCGAAGCACCTGCTCGACGGCGGCATGGACGGCACGCAGTTCATCAAGGCGATCGATGCGGGCACGCTGCCGGCGGTCGCGTTCTACAAGCCACAGGGCAACCTGAACGAGCACGCGGGCTACACGGACGTGGCGAGCGGCGACCAGCACATCGCGGACGTCATCGCGCATCTGCAGAAGAGCCCGCAGTGGAAGAACATGGTCGTCATCGTCACCTACGACGAGAACGGCGGCTTCTGGGATCACGCCGCGCCGCCGAAGGGCGACCGCTGGGGTCCGGGCTCGCGCATTCCGGCGCTCATCATCTCGCCGTACGCGAAGAAGGGTTACGTCGACCACACGCAATACGACACGACCTCGATCCTGCGCCTCATCACACGCCGCTTCTCGCTGCCCACGCTGCCGGGGATTGCCAACCGCGACGCCGCGCTCAAGAGCAACGGCGCCCAGGCGATGGGTGACCTGACCAACG
>DATBXG010000186.1:0-7598 GCA_036514415.1 Paraburkholderia sp. | reverse complement strand
GGGCTTCGCGAGCCAGGCTCCGGGCACGCAACCTGTGTGTCGCATCCACACAACAGAATGGCGACATTTTCCCTACACAGCCTTACTGTCACATTCCTTTCGTTATCGACCCTTAAATTGCAGCCCGTCGCATTGACCGGCCCAAAAGAGGCCGGAGTAAGTCATCTTTCCTTTACCCGGAGAAACAGTTGAAAAAGAAAATTCTGACCACCGCTATTCTTGCCTCGATCGCAGGCGTTGCCCACGCTCAGAGCAGCGTGACGCTGTACGGCTTGATCGACGCCGGTATCAGCTACAACAGCCACGTCAAGAACTCGACGGGCGGCAGCAGCAGCCTGTGGCAATACGGTGACGGCGTGGCGCAGGGCAGCCGTTGGGGCCTGCGCGGCGCGGAAGACCTGGGCGGCGGCCTGAAGGCGATCTTCGTGCTCGAAAACGGCTTCAACAGCGGCACGGGCGCGGCAGGCCAGGGCGGCGCGATGTTCGGCCGTCAAGCCTTCGTCGGTCTGACGCAATCGAACATCGGTTCGCTGACGTTCGGCCGTCAATACTCGTTCAGCACGGACGTTCTCGGCGCGAACTACTCGACGGGTGGCAACACCGTTGCGGGTAACTACGCTTACCACTTCAACGACGTCGACCAGCTGACGTCGAGCCGCATCAACAACTCGGTCAAGTTCCAGAGCATCAACTTCTCGGGCTTCACGTTCGGCGGCCTGTACGGCTTCTCGAACTCGACCTCGTTCGCCGGCGCGCCGACGACGGCTTCGACCTCGTCGTCGCGTGCCTACAGCTTCGGCGCGAACTACGGCTACGGCCCGTTCAGCCTCGGCGCCGCGTACACGAACATCAACTACCCGGGCTCGGCTACGCCGGCGTTCTCGACCTCGATCGCGAACCTGCCGCAAACCGCCGTCGCGATGCACAACCTGCGTTCGTTCGGCGTGGGTGGCCGCTACATCGTCGGCCCGGCAACGCTGTGGGCCCTGTGGACCAACACGCTGGTCTCGCCGATCGCTGGCTCGTCGACGCTCTACAACGCGTATGAAGCGGGCGGCAAGTACGCCTTCACGCCGGCTCTCTCGGGCGCGCTCGGCTACACGTACTCGCGCGCTTCGGGCAGCGCAACGGCGCACTGGAACCAGATCAACGCAGCCGTTGACTACGCCCTCAGCAAGCGCACCGACGTGTACTTCCTCACCGTGTACCAGGACGCCTCGGGCCGCATCGGCACGACCAACGTGCAAGCGCAGATTGGTGACTCGACCTCGGGCATCTTCCCGACGTCGGGCACGGGTTCGCAGGACCAGGTCGCGGTGCGCGTCGCGATCCGCCACAAGTTCTAAGCAGGCAACTCACGCAACAGCGGAGGCTGGCGGCTCGCGCCGCCGGCCCTGCACGGCGCGCCGCAGCGGACCGCGGTGCCAAACGCTGCGCGCCGCGCCTTACCGGACGGGGCATCCCTTGGGATGTCCCGCTTTTTTTTGCACGTACACCCCGCCTGCGGCCTTGTGCCCGCCATCGCCCCACCCTGGCCCCGCTTCTGGTACGCTGCGCTCTCTCACCTCGCAGCCCTTGAACCGATGGAACTCCCTTTCAACGAAGCCGCCGTGTCGGTCACGCGCAACGCACTCTCCGCCGCCGGCCAGGTCTTCCCCCTGCGCGACATCGATGACGTGCGCATCGTCACCGGGCGGCGCAGCCGCGCCGTACCCATCGCGATCAGCCTGCTCGGTGCCGCTGGCGCCGCCGTGGGCGGGGCGTTCGGCTCGGCGGCCGGCCTCGCGTGCGGCGTGATGGTGATCGTGGTGGGCTGGCTCGCGTGGATCTGGCAGGAGGCCGTGCACCGGCTTTACGTCGTCACCGGCGGGGAATCGCGCGAGGCGGTCACGAGCGGCGACCTCGCGTTCCTCGAACGCGTGGAGCAGGCGGTGCGCACCGCCAAGGCCGCGCAAGGCGCTCAGGTCAAAGAAGCCGAGGGCGGCAAGACCCGGCCCGCCGCGCCCTGAGGCAACGTAAAGTACCCTGAAGCACCGCGGACCTTCGCCCCTTACTCCATCTCGATCGACTTGACGCGCCAGATATCGCGGGCATATTCCGCGATCGCACGGTCCGATGAGAACTGCCCCATCCCCGCCACGTTCTCGATCGCGCTCGCGGTCCACGCCGGCACGTCGATGAAGCGCTGGTCGGCGGCGTCCTGAGCCTCGACGAAGGCCGGGTAGTCGGCCAGCACGAGGTAGTGGTCGCCCCAGTCCACGAGCGTGTGGAAGATTTCCGTGTAGCGCGCCGGATCGCCCGGCGAAAAGAAGCCCGTGCGGATCTGGTCGAGCGCGCGGCGCAGTTCGGCGTTTTCCTCGTAGATCTGGCGGGGCCGGTAGCCCGCGCAACGCACCGCGTCCACCTGGTCGGACGTGTGGCCGAAGATGAAAATGTTGTCCTGCCCCACCGCCTCGCCAATCTCGATGTTCGCGCCGTCGAGCGTGCCCATCGTGAGCGCGCCGTTGAGCGCGAGCTTCATGTTGCCGGTGCCCGACGCTTCGGTGCCCGCGGTCGAGATCTGCTCGGAGAGGTCGGCCGCCGGAATCAGCATTTCGGCCACGCTCACGCCGTAATTCGGCACGAACACGACCTTGAGGCGCTCGCCCACCACGGGGTCGTGGTTGACCTTCGCGGCCACGTCGTTGATGAGGTGGATGATCATCTTCGCCATGCGGTACGCCGAAGCGGCCTTGCCGGCGAACAGCACGACGCGCGGCACCCAGTCGCGCCCGGGCGCTTCGAGTATGCGGTTGTAGCGCGTGATCACGTGCAGCACGTTGAGGAGCTGGCGCTTGTATTCGTGAATGCGCTTGACCTGCATGTCGAAGAGCGCATCGGGATTGAAGACGATGCCCGTGCGCGCGTGGGCGCGGTGCGCGAGTCGCACCTTGTTGCTGCGCTTGGCCGCCCGGAACGCGGCTTCGAACGAGGCATCGCCGCGCAGCTTGCGCAGCGCGCCCAGCTCGAAGAGATCGCTGCGCCAGCGCGGCCCGATCGCGTCGTCCACGAGGCGCGCAAGCGGCGGACTCGCCTGCGCGAGCCAGCGGCGCGGCGTGATGCCGTTCGTGACGTTCGTGAAGCGCTCGGGAAAGATGCGCGCAAAGTCGGCGAAGATGTCGCGCGTCATCAGTTGCGAGTGCAACTTCGAGACGCCGTTCACCTTGTGGCTCGCCACGATCGCGAGGTAGGCCATGCGCACGCGGCGCTGGCCGTATTCGTCGACGAGCGAGATGCGGCGGATCAGGTCGAGGTCGTGCGCGCCACGATCGCTCGCGTCGCGCAGGAACGTCGCGTTGATGTCGAAGATGATTTCGAGGTGCCGCGGCAACAGGCGCGCCAATAGTTCGATGTCCCAGGTTTCCAGCGCTTCGGGCATCAGCGTGTGGTTGGTGTACGAGAACACGCGGCGCACGTGGCCCATCGCCTCGTCCCACGGCAGCTGATGCACGTCCACGAGCAGGCGGATCAGCTCGGGGATCGCCAGCACCGGGTGCGTGTCGTTCAGGTGCACCGCGACCTTCTCCGGGAAGCGCCCGAAGGTGCTGTGCGTGCGCAGGTAGCGGCGAATCAGGTCCTGCATCGTCGCGGAAACGAAGAAGTACTCCTGGCGCAGGCGCAGCTCGCGCCCGGCCATCGTCGAGTCGTCGGGATAGAGCAGGCGCGAGACGTTCTCGGAGATGTTGCGCGCCTCCACGGCGCGCTGATAGTCGCCCTGATTGAAGGCCGAGAGGTCGAGTTCTTCGTCCGCGCGCGCGGACCACAGCCGCAGCGTGTTCGTCGCGCTCGTGGCGTAGCCGGGAATCACCGTGTCGTAGGCCATGGCGTTGACGTGCTGCGTGTCGATCCACTCGACCTGGCCGTTGCGCTGCATGGTGCGCCCGCCGAAATGCACGGGGTACTGGACCTCGGGCCGTGGAAACTCCCACGGATTGCCGTAGCGCAGCCAGTAGTCGGGCGCCTCGACCTGCTCGCCATTGACGATCTGCTGGCGGAACATGCCGTAGTCGTAGCGAATGCCATAGCCGAAGCCCGGAATGCCGAGGGTCGCCATCGAATCGAGAAAGCACGCCGCGAGCCGGCCGAGACCGCCATTGCCGAGCGCGGCGTCGGGCTCGTAGTCGAGCACGGTGTCCATGTCGACGCCGACACTCGCCAGCGCCTCCTTCATCTGCTCGTGAATGCCGAGCGCGATCAGCGCGTTCGAGAACGTGCGGCCGATGAGGAACTCCATCGACAGGTAGTAGACGCGTTTGACGTCCTGATCGTACTGGCGTCGCGTCGTGATCATCCAGCGCTCGACGAGCCGGTCGCGCACGGCGAGCGCCGCGGCGTGCAGCCAGTCTTGCGGACGAGCCGTCACGGCGTCCTTGCCGACGCCGTACATCAGACGATTGGAGAGGGAACGGCGCAGCGCTTCGACGCTGCTTTGCAACTGATCGAACTCGAGACCGATTGCTGTCATCTCTTGACTCCTGTCGATCGCACCTGGCGCTTTGGCTGTCGGCCGGAGTGAGGCTTTAGCACAGACTCCGGCCCCACGCAGCGAGCGCAAATCAATTTGCAGAGTAGTGCATTTTCAAATGGCGTGCGGCAGCGCGTCAGGCGAGCACGCGCCGCGCCCGCCACGCACACGGAACGCGCGCTTCGCCACCGGCCCTTGCCGTGCGGACGCCCCGCGCGCACGGCTCGAAGCCTTACAGTCACCTCACGCTTTGAAGCGTCTCCTGCAAAACCGGGCGGGCTCTGCAACAATCGCAGGATTCGCCCGCGCAGCCCGCGCCGCGGCCTTCATCGTCCAACCGCCGAGACCGTCTTGTCCGAAACCTGTTCCGCGCCGCGCGAGAGCCACGAAAGCCCGCTCGCCGACGCGCCCATGTCCGCGAAGAACCGCCGCGCCATGGCCGCGGTGATGCTTGCCGTCGCGCTCGCGACGCTCGACACCGCCATCGCCAACACCGCGCTGCCCGCCATCGCCACCGACCTGCATGCGGCCCCCGCCGCCTCGGTCTGGATCATCAACGCTTACCAGCTCGCGATGGTCGCGACGCTGTTGCCGCTCGCCGCACTCGGCGACATCATCGGCCACCGGCGCGTCTATATCAGCGGCCTCGCGATCTTCACGGTCGCCTCGCTCGCCTGCGCGCTCGCACCCACGCTCACCGCGCTCGCGGGCGCGCGCGTGCTGCAGGGGCTCGGCGCGAGCGCCATCATGAGCGTGAACACGGCACTGATCCGCTTTCTGTACCCGCCGCACCGGCTCGGGCGCGGGCTCGGCATGAACGCGCTGATCGTCGGCGTCTCGTTCGCCATTGGCCCGACGATGGCCTCGCTGATTCTCTCCGCCGGCACCTGGCCGTGGCTCTTTGCGATCAACGTGCCGCTCGGCGTGCTCGCGCTCGTGTTCGCGCTGCCCGCGCTGCCGCAGACGGCGCGCGGCAAGCACGCCTTCGATCCCGTCGCGGCGCTGCTCAACGTGGTCACGTTCGCGGCGCTGATCTTCGCGCTCGGCGAGGCGGCGCAGCGCGCGCCCGGCATGGAAGTGGGCATCGCCGCCGTGGTGGCGCTGGTGTTCGGCGCGCTGCTGATCCGGCGCGAGGCCGGGCATCCCGCGCCGATGCTGCCCGTGGACCTGTTCCGCCGGCCGGTTTTCGCGCTTTCGTCGGTCACGGCCGTGTGCTCGTTCGCGGCTCAGGGCCTCGCGTTCGTCTCGCTGCCGTTCTATTTCGAAACCGTGCTGATGCGCAGTCAGGTGGAGACCGGCTTCCTGATGACGCCCTGGCCCGTGGTCGTGGCAGCCGCCGCGCCCATCGCGGGACGCCTCTCCGACCGCTATCCGCCGGGCCTGCTCGGCGCGATCGGCCTCGCCATACTCTCGGCGGGCATGGCGTCGCTCGCGCTGCTGCCCGCGCATCCCTCGGTGCCCGACATCGTCGCGCGCATGGCGATTTGCGGCGCGGGCTTCGGTTTTTTCCAGTCGCCCAACCTGCGGGCGATCATGGCGAGCGCCCCGCCCGAGCGCAGCGGCGGCGCGAGCGGCACCGTCGCCGTCTCGCGTCTGCTTGGGCAGACCACGGGCGCGGCGCTCGTGGCGCTGTGCTTCGGGATCGTGGGCCGTCACGGGCCGACGCTCGCGTTGGGTCTCGGCTGCGCCTTTGCGGGCGCTGCGGCCATTGCGAGCGGGCTGCGGCTCTTCGCGCCGTCGCACCGGGCGGTGCGGCGCGCGTAAAGCGGGCAGCCAGGTTCGAGGCAGAGGCGCGCGGAGAGGCGCGCCTTTGCCCTTTCAGTGCTCAGCGTGCGAAGTAGCCCTTCACTGCCGCCACGAACGTATCGATATCGGCGGCCGTGACGTCGAGGTGCGTGACGAAGCGCGAGGCGTACAGCATCTGCGTGAGGATGCCGCGCTCCTTGAGATACGCCTCCAGCGGCGCGCAGTGCTCCTGCGGGAACTGCACGAACACCATGTTGGTGGCCTGCGACATGACCTTCACCTGATCGATCTGTGCGAGACCGGTGGCGAGACGCGCGGCGTTCGCATGGTCGTCGGCGAGACGCGCGACGTTGTGATCGAGCGCGTAGAGGCACGCGGCCGCGAGCACGCCCGACTGGCGCATGCCGCCGCCCAGCACCTTGCGCCAGCGATGCGCGACGTCGATGAGCGCACGGCTGCCCACGAGCACCGAGCCCACCGGCGCGCCCAGTCCCTTCGAAAAACAGATCGATACCGAGTCGAAGCCCGCCGTGAGCACGCTCAATGGCTGGCCCGAGGCGACCGCCGCGTTGTACCCGCGCGCACCGTCGAGGTGCGTGGAGAGCCCGCGCTCGTGGGCGAGCTGCGTGGCCTTCGCAACGTAATCGGCCGGCAGCACCTTGCCGCCAATCGTGTTTTCGAGCGCGAGCAGACGCGTGCGCGCGAAGTGGTCGTCGAGCGGCTTGATCGCCGCGGCGATACGTTCGAGCGCGATCGTGCCGTCATCGGCGTTATCGAGCGGCTGCGGCTGGATGCTGCCGAGCACGGCCGCGCCGCCGCCCTCGTATTTGTAGGTGTGCGCCGCCTGGCCGACGATGTACTCGTCGCCGCGCGCGCAGTGCGCCATCAGCGCGGCAAGGTTGCTTTGCGTGCCGCTCGGAAAGAACAGACCCGCCTCCTTGCCCGCCTCCTCTGCCATGCGCGCCTGCAGGCGCAGCACGGTCGGGTCGTCGCCCCACACGTCGTCGCCGGTTTCGGCGCGGGTCATGGCGGCGAGCATGGCTTCGCTAGGACGGGTGACGGTGTCGCTGCGCAGATCGATCATTGCGATGAAATCCTCGTGGTTGGCGCACGCGCGGCTAGCGCGCGCCTTGGCGGGCGCGCACTGCGCGACGTGAGAATCATCGAGTGTATTTTCAAACGGCGGGGCAGCGCAATGCCGGAACGGGTTTCCGGGGCGCCCCGCAGTGACGCCGCCAGCGCGAAGGAAGCCGCGCGGGCGGCTTGCGGGCAAGAAGCGGGCGACTAGCGGGCGAGTAGCGGCAGCGGGTCGACGGGCTTGCCGTCGCTGCGGACTTCGAACTGCACG
>DATBXG010000185.1:0-3440 GCA_036514415.1 Paraburkholderia sp. | reverse complement strand
TTTACTTGAGCGAGGAGATTTTCGCGCTCGATATGGAGACGATTTTCCGGCAACACTGGATCGAGGTCGCCACGGAAGCGGAAATCCCCGAACCGGGCGACTACGTGACCGTCGATCTGGCGGGCGATTCGATCCTGATCGTGCGCGACGACGACATGCAGGTGCGCGCGTTCCACAACGTATGCCGCCACCGCGGCGCGCGCCTGTGCAACGAAGAGAAGGGCACGGTAGGCAACATCGTCTGCCCGTATCACAGCTGGACCTACAACCTCACGGGCGATCTGATGTTCGCCGAGCACATGGGCGAGCAGTTCGACCGCTGCAAGCACAGCCTGAAGGATGTGCATGTGGAGAACCTCGCGGGCCTGATCTTCGTGTGCCTCGCTGAAAATCCGCCCGACGACTTCGCGCTCATGCGCGCAGCAATGGAGCCGTATCTGCTGCCGCACGACCTGGCGGGCTGCAAGGTCGCCGCGCAGGTCGACATCATCGAGAAAGGCAACTGGAAGCTCGTGATGGAGAACAATCGCGAGTGCTATCACTGCGTGGCGAACCACCCCGAGCTGACGATCTCGCTCTATGAATACGGCTTCGGCTACGCCCGCACGCCCGCCAACGCGGAGGGCATGGACGCCTTCGAGCGCACCTGCAACGAGCGCGCGAAGCAGTGGGAAGCGATGGACCTGCCTTCGGTCGAAATCGAAAAACTGCTTGACGTGACCGGTTTTCGCACGCAGCGCCTGCCGCTCGACCGCTGCGGCGAGTCGCAAACGCTCGACGCGAAAATCGCCTCGAAGAAGCTGCTCGGCGAATTCCGTTCGGCCGATCTTGGCGGCCTCTCGTTCTGGACGCAGCCCAATTCGTGGCATCACTTCATGAGCGACCACATCGTTTCGTTTTCGGTGATTCCGCTTTCCGCGGGCGAGACGCTCGTGCGCACGCGCTGGCTCGTCCACAAGGACGCGCGCGAGGGCATCGACTACGACGTGGAGAACCTCACGGCGGTCTGGAACGCGACCAACAACCAGGATCGCACGCTGGTGGAGTATTCGCAGCGCGGCGCGGGAAGCAGCGCCTACGAGCCGGGACCGTATTCGCCGTACACGGAAGGGCTCGTGGAAAAGTTCTCGGCCTGGTATATCGGCCGCCTCGCCAGCCAGATTGGCGCATGACGCAACGCGCAAAGCAAAGAGAGCGGAGTTTGACATGATGCGAGATGCGGCCGAATTCCTCCCGCGCGACCCACTCGATCACCGGGACAGCCGGGTGACGCGCCCCGCGTTCTGGGGCGCGCTGCCCGAGCGGTGGACGAGCGATGTCGAGGAAACACTCGTGTGCTGCCACGTCTGGCAGGAAACACATGACGTGAAGAGCTTTTTCCTGCGCTCGCCGCAGGGCCGCACGTTCTCGTTCGAGCCGGGGCAGTTCCTCACGCTCGAACTCGAGATAGACGGCGAGCCGGTCAACCGGTGCTATACGATTTCGTCGTCGCCGGCGCGGCCGCATACGATCTCCATCACGGTCAAGCGCGTGCCGGGCGGCAAGGTGTCGAACTGGCTGCACGACAACCTGCGCCCGGGCATGGCGCTGCGTGTGCTCGGGCCGGCGGGCGAGTTCACCTGCGCCCGGCATCCCGCGCCGAAATTTCTGTTTCTTTCCGCCGGGTCCGGCGTCACGCCGCTGATGTCGATGAGCCGCGCGCATCACGATCTCGCGGAGGACCGCGACATCGTCTTCGTGCACAGCGCCCGCACGCCCGACGACATCATCTTCGCTCGCGAACTCGAGCTGATCGCTTCGAGCCGCGCGAATTTCCGCACATCGTTCGTTTGCGAGCGGGTGGGGGGGTGCACCGGCTGGCCCGGCGTGACCGGGTTTCTCTCGCTGCCGCTGTTGAAGCTCATCGCGCCGGATTTCATGGAGCGCGAAATCTTCACCTGCGGCCCGGCGCCCTACATGAAGGCCGTGCGCGATCTGCTCGACGAAGCCGGGTTCGCACGCGAGCGCTACCACGAAGAAAGCTTTTCATTCGAAACGCTCGCGGCGCAAGCCGAAGCGCCGGCTGCGTCGCCCCAGGCAGAGCCATCGGTCGAAGCGACGAGCTTCAAGATCACGTTCGCGAAGAGCCGCCGCGAGATTCAATGCGGCGCCCAGCAAACGGTGCTCGACGCGGCGCGCCAGGCGGGCGTGCGGCTCGCTTCCTCGTGCAGCCAGGGCATGTGCGGCACCTGCAAGGTCAAGCTGGTTTCGGGCCAGGTGGAAATGAAGCATAGCGGCGGCATTCGTCAGCGGGAAATCGATCAGGGCATGGCGCTGCTGTGCTGCTCGAAGCCGCTTTCCGACCTCGTCGTCGACAAATAGCGCGCGCGTCGCGCAACGACAAGAAGACGTCGTAAATCGACGCTAGCGGCAGATTGTGGCGGGCGAATCTGCAGATGCACGGGGCGCTTGCCCATATCACAGGAGATCGACCATGAAGCTGGCTGGAAAACTCTTTTGGACCGGTGTGTTATCGGCGATGGTGAGCTTGAGCGCCCCGGCGTTCGCGGACGGCAAGCCGACCTTGAAGATCGGCTATGTCGAAGGCTGGGACGACAGCGTGGCGACCTCGAACGTGGCCGCGCGCATCATCGAGAAGCGCTACGGCTATCCGGTGCAGCTCGTGCCGGTGGCCGCCGGCATCATGTGGCAGGGCGTGGCGCGCGGCGACCTCGACGCGACGCTTTCCGCCTGGCTGCCGGCCACGCACGCGGCGTACTACGAGCAGTTCAAGTCGAAGGTCGAAGACGTGGGCGTGAACTTCCCGGATGCGAAGATCGGCCTGATCGTGCCGGCGGATCTGCCGGAGAACAGTATTCCGGATCTGGCGAGCCATAAGGCGGACTTCGGCGGTCGCATCGTCGGTATCGATGCCGGGGCCGGCGTGATGAAGAAAACGGATGAGGCGATCAAGGCGTACAACCTCGACTATCAGCTGATGCCGAGTTCGGGCAGCGCGATGACCTCGGAATTGGCGCGCCAGATGCACGCCAGCAAGCCGATTATCGTAACCGGCTGGGCGCCGCACTGGATGTTTGCGAAGTGGAAGCTGAAGTTCCTCGACGATCCGAAGAAGGTCTTCGGCGGGGCAGAGCACGTGGATAGCGTGATCAACCCGGATCTCGACAAGAAAGCGCCGCCCGTCGTGGCGTTCCTGAAGAAATTTCAGTGGAAGCCGGGCGAAATCGACAGCGTGATGCTGGCGATCCAGAATGGCGCGAAACCGGACGCCGCCGCCGACACGTGGATCGCCGCCCACGGCGAGCGCGTGAATGCGTGGGTGGGCGCGCAGTAAGCGTCGAGCGAACGGCAGGCGTCGTGTCGCTTTTGCGCAGGCGTCTGTCGCAATTCGCCATCCCGGCAGGGTTTTTTCTGGCAACCATGTAGACGTATCGTGCGGG
>DATBXG010000184.1:0-3231 GCA_036514415.1 Paraburkholderia sp. | reverse complement strand
ACGAGCGACCTTCAGATTATCGTAGTGCGTCCACATCGGTTACGAGCGCAGGACGCCCCAGTATTTTCCAAATCCAGTGGAGCATACAACAGCTTTCGCTCACGCCCGAGACAATCTTTCAATTTGAAAGAAGTGGAGGCTCAGGAAATTCACCAACGTCTGACTCACAGCCCCTGGTTGTTCCGCCGATATGCGTTGCCTGAACTCACGCTATTTGCGCAGAGATGTTGAGAGTCGAGGCAAGATGGAGCTTCTGGTGACCGGCACGCGCGCGACTGTCTATGCGTTCGACCGAGGTTGTGATCGCTACGGCACCTGGTATCACTATGACACCTAGCCTATATTGAGCAGGAAGTACCGCATATGGGAGGTAGATTATGCCCCAGAACATCGCGCTGGCAGCCTTCATATTCGGTGGAGTATTGATCTTGCTAGCGGTCAGCAGCGGTAGCTTCAAAGTGTTTGGGGCTGAGATGTCTGGCGCTGCCGGGCGAGGTCCTCGCATTGCCTCAGGTGTGATCGGCGTCCTACTGCTCGGCTTCGGTGCGTGGCAGGCGAATCGACCGGACCCTACTCCGCGGCCCGAGCCGTCTCTCGGGGCGGTTGCTGGGTCGGGTGGGGCCGCGGCAGGCCAGGCAGGCAGCGCTACACCGACACCAACACCCACACCCACACCGACACCAACACCCACGGCCGGAACATCTCCACCTGATGGAGCTATCGCATTCGGTCCAACTTCGCTGCCGGTCGGAGAGCTTTCTGACGCGGTGGACTCTGTTCAGATACTTGATATCTCGCCGCCCCCCGGAAGCCAACTGACCCGCGGTTCGCCGCAGGTCTTCAACATCAAGGTCACGTACTCACTTCAGTCTACCGACACCGGAATCCTCTCTATGAGTGTCGCTCAAATACGAGAAAGCGCGCTGCAATGCGCCGGAAAGTCTGGGCAACTGACGGATGCCACTGAAGTGCCGATGAACGAGGGGTGCACACAGTGGACGTTGCGCTAACTTGGTCAGGCGACTCAATTGCCGCAACAAAGGGCAGGGTCGACATGAAGGGCTATCTTCGCTTCGTGCCAATGTTTTGGCGACGCGCCGGAAATGGCCGGGGAGAACGAATCCGCGTATTTGAGGGCTTTGACAGACTCTGTATGCGATTCGACTAGGTGTGCCAGATGGACTTGCGCTGGTCCGCTCTCCATATCGGGCGGTTCTGAAAGACCGGAACTGGCGGCGGATTCAATCGGTCTCCCCCGGCAATCCGCGAAGAACCTTTTTTTGGCTGTGCTGTGCGTTGTGTTACTCGATCAGCTTGTTCAACGCTGCAAATTCGATCAACGCCGCAAGCGACGACAGGCCGAGCTTGTCGAGCACGCGCGTCTTGTAGGTGCTCACCGTTTTATCCGAGAGCCCGAGGCGCGCCGCGATGCCCTTGTTGCTCATGCCGCGCGCGAGATACTGGAGCACCTCCACTTCGCGCGGCGAGAGCCCGTTGAGCGCCACGTCGCGGCCGCCGCCGCAACTGCCCGCCGGGAAGCAGTCGTAACCGAGCAGCACCGCTTTCACCACGCCGCACAGTTCCGCCACGCCGCGATTCTTGTTGACGTAGCCGTTCGCGCCCGCAATGCGCGTGTGATTGGCCATGACGAGTTCGGGCTTGGCCGATAGCACGAGAATGCGCGCATCGGGCTGCTTCGCGCGAATCCCGCGGATGACCGAGAGGCCATCGAGCTTCGGCAGCTCGAGGTCGAGAATCACCAGATCGGGCTGCAGCGCCTGCACGAGGCGCAGGCCCTCTTCGCCGTCGCCACACTCTCCCACCAGTTCGTACTCCGTATTCAGCACGTTGGCGAGCATCTTCAGCACGATCGGATGGTCATCGACTACAACGATGCGTTTCATTCTCTGTTCCATGGCGGAGTGATTTGCTTGCTTGAGCTTTCAGCGGGAATCTCACAGCCTGAATGACACGTCGTCGTTTTTGTATAGGAAAGTTCTGAAACGCCTGCGATGTACCACCGCAGGGTTAACGCCCAGTGCGTGCCGTTTGAATTTAACTAACGCGTGAATTAAAGTAGAGCGATGGTCACTCGCACCGCTACCGATTCTCCCCGCCCGCACGGTCGCCGCCGCGCCGACGCCGACCTCGACATGCGCGAGCGGCTGCTCGCCAGCGCCACGCAGCTGTTCGGCGAGCAGGGCATCGCGGCCACCACCATGGCGCAGATCGCCGAGGCGGCGGGCGTGACGTCCGCGATGGTCCACTACTACTTCACGAACCGCGAGAAGCTGCTCGACGCCGTGGTCGAGGAGCGCCTCGCGCGCTCGATCGCGTTCGTGTGGGAGAGCGCGGAACGCGAATCCGCGCGAGACCCGCACGCGCTCGTCGAGGAGCTGGTCGCGCGGCTCTTCGACGTCACCTCGCGCATGCCCTGGCTGCCGCCGCTCTGGCTGCGCGAAATCGTCAACGAAGGCGGCCTGCTGCGCGAGCGCATGCTCAAGCGCCTGCCCGTCGAGCAGTTGCAGCGCTTTGCCGCGCGCATCGGCGAGGCGCAGCGCGACGGCAGCGTCAACGCCGAACTCGAAGCGCCGCTGCTCTTCAGCTCGATCCTCGCGCTCGTCATGCTGCCGCTCGCGACTTCGAAGATCTGGCAAAGCACGCCCGGCTTCCCGAAGATCGAGCGCGACGCGCTGCACCGCCATGTGAGCGCGCTGTTGAGCGCGGCGCTGCGGCCCGCGCCGCAGGAACGCCGCGCGCGCCGCGCCACGCGAAGCAAGGGGAACGCTTGATGAAGCGCAGGACCGTCAGCGTGTGTGCCGCCGCAATCGCGCTAGCCGCGTGCTCGAAGCACGGCCCGGCAGGCTGGCAGGGCTATGCCGAAGGCGAGTACGTCTATCTCGCCTCTTCGCAGGCGGGCACGCTCACGGACCTCAAGGTCACGCGCGGGCAAACCGTGGCCGCCAATGCGCCCGTCTTCGCGCTCGACTCGGTCGAGGAAGTCGCCGCGCGCGACGAGGCTCAGCATCGCCTCACGGCGGCGCAAAAGCAGCTCGCCGACCTGCAAACCGGCAAGCGCCCTCCCGAAGTGCGCGTCACCGAAGCGCAGCTCGCGCAGGCCGAGGCAAACGCGCGCAAGGCCGCGCTCCAGCTCACGCGCGACGAGGCGCAGTTGCGCGCGGGCGGCATTGCGCAGGCGCAGCTCGACGACTCGCGCGCGCAGGCCGCTTC
>DATBXG010000183.1:0-20716 GCA_036514415.1 Paraburkholderia sp. | reverse complement strand
GCGCCGCATTTCACAGAAAGAGATGAGCGCGTTGAATGACCTCGCGCAGCAGCTTGCACGGTTCTTTACGCACGTTCCACAGACCGCGTAAGCCCCAACCGGGAACGGCGCCGCTTTGCGTCGCGGCGCCCCTCCCGCCTCTCAATCCTCGATACGCTCCAGCCCCTCATCTTCCGCATTGCGGCCCGACGTGCCCGCCCATTCCGCCGCAGCAAGCGAAATGGCCGCGACCGTGGGCGCGTCCAGCGGCGCGAGTGTCTCGCACAGCGCGTCCACACTCGCCCAGTTGCCGCGCTCGAGCGCCTCGGACAGATCGAGCAGCCGCCCGAGCACGCCCTCGCGCTCGACGATCGCCGTGCGAATGGGCCGCGCAAGCGTGAGCACTTCGAGCGTGCTTTCGAGCGAGCCGCCGAACACGGCATCGACGAACGAGAACACGCCGACGAGAAACGCCGCGTCCTCCTCTTCGAGATGCGCCTTCGCGAGTTGCGTCACGGCGATTTCCATGAACCGCGCGCGCGTCGCCACGAGTTGCAGCAAGGGGTCGTCTTCGGCGGCGATCTTGCGGCCGTCCGCGTAGAGCAGCAGTTGGGTCCAGCGCGCGATGGCGTTGGTGCCCGTCGCGTTGATCGCCTCGCGCAGCGTCGTCACCTTGCGGCCGATGTTCATGCTGCCCGAGTTGGCAAGCCGCATCAGATGCATCACGAGCACGGGGTTGAGCTTCAGTTCCGCTTCGAGCTGCGCGACAGTGGGCTCGGCCGCAAGCAGATGCAGCAGGTTCAGCAGCGCCTGGCGCGGCGCGCTCGAGCGCCGCGCGCCGCCGTGCGGTTTCGCGAAGAAGTAGCCCTGAAAGCGGTGGAAGCCGAGGTCGTGCGCGCGCTGATAGTCTTCCTGGGTTTCGACGCCCATGGCCACGAGAATCTTGCCCGCCGACTTCATCACGCTCGCGAACTTCGGCAGCACCGCAGGCGCGATCTCGCGGATGTCGATCTTGATGGCGTCCACGTAAGGCAGCAGCTTCGCGAGCGACTCATCCGCCTTCGAGACGTGGTCGAGCGCGAAACGAAAGCGGCGCCGGTGCAGCGCGACGAGCCGCGCGACGAGTTCCGGGTCCGCGCCGATGTTCACCGGCAACTCGAGCATCACGCGCTCGGGGCTCACGCGCTGCAGGCTGTCGTGAAAGAGCGCGTCGCGCGTCATGTCGAGCCAGGCCGGATGGCCCGCGAGCGAGGCGCGCAACGCCGGTGCGGCGAAGCCGGTGAAAAGCGCGGTGCCGGTGGCGGAAGGCCTGGGCGTCAAACCCGCGGCCGCGTCTTTGGCGGCGGCCTCGGCCTCGCGCCCGATTTCGGCGCTCTCGCGCCGGTCCACGATGCGCGGCAGCGTCTCGAACGCGCACAGGATGCCGTCCCGATCGAGCAGCGGCTGGCGCGCGAAATACACGTCGATAGGTGGGCCGGCGCGTTCCGGCGACTGCGTGCCTTCCGCGACTCCTGACATCTGCGGCCGGTCTGCGGCGTTGAAGCTCATGGGGGTCCCCCGCGCGGCGCCGCGCTCATGGCGACGCTCTGGTCTTGTCTCTTGGCATGCCGCAACCGTCTACGTTCGCACCGGACACGGCTCGTTCTTATGCTGATTTTATCCTGGCAAGTAAGGCGCGGAAATGTAGTTCGCCTTGATCAGACGGTTTTTTTGTAGCTTTTCCGTGCGCCATACCCATTGCCGGCGCCGCTACACATGGACGCCGCTTCGGCAAGGCCGATTAATTGATCTGGAATCCGAAACAACTGGACGAAAAAGACCGACCGGCTGGATTGCGTCCAGCCGGTCGGCCTGGCGAAACATGGGCTCGTTTGCCGCAGTGCGCTTACTTGAGAACGACCTTCACGTCGAAGTACTTCGCGGCGATGCGCTCGAGCGTGCCGTCCGCCTTGAGGTCCTTGAGCGCGCCATTGAGCGCCGCCTTGAGTGCCGCGTCGTTCTTGCGCACGCCGTAGCCCACGCCTTCGCCGAGCAGCTTCGCGTCCACGACCTGCGGGCCCGCGAACGCAAAGCCCGCGCCCTGCGGCTTGTTCAGGAAGCCCTTGGAGGCGGCTTCGGCGTCCTGGAACGAGGCGTCGAGGCGGCCCGCGGCGAGATCCGCGTAGATCTGGTCCTGAGTCTGATACGGCACGACGTCGACGCCCGCGGGCGCCCACTTTGCCTTCGCGTAGGTTTCCTGGATGGTGCCCTGGAGCACGCCCACGTGCTTGCCCTTGAGCGATTCGGGCGTGGGCTGCAGCGTGCTGCCCTTCTTCGCGATCATCTGGTTCGGAATCGCGTAGATCGGGTCGGTGAAATCGATGGCCTGGCGGCGCTGGTCCGTGATCGTCATGTCCGAGTTGATCGCGTTGAACTTGCGCGCGGCGAGCGCCGGAATCAGGCCGTCGAACGAATTCTCCACCCACACGCACTTCGCCTTGAGCTTCGCGCAGACAGCATTGCCCACGTCGACATCGAAGCCCTGCAGTTCGCCCCCGGGCGACTTCGATTCGAACGGCGCGTACGATGCCTCCACGCCAAAGCGGATTTCCTTGATATCCGCAGCGTGTGCGGCGCCTGCGCTCATGGCGGCGGCGCAGAATGCGAGCGTTGCCAGCTTGTTCCAGTTCATCTTCATCAGTGTCTCTTTCCAGTCAGATTGGGGCGCGCCGGCGAGGCCCGTTCAGGCTGCGCGTTGGCCAGATACGTGGCTGGATTCGCAGCTGGAAAATGGGACCTTCGACGCTGGCACAGGATCGCTGTGCCAAAAACACGGCTCGATCGCGCGCACCCGGTGTGGTGCGCCGCAGCAAGCGCGAGGCCGGGATTGTACCGCGCTCGCGCAAGACGCCCTGCGCCGCCGAATCGCGGCGTGCGGCGTGCGGCGTGGGGCGTCAGAACCTGCAAATGGGTGTCGTGGATGCGCAAGGGCGCGCCGGAGCGCGCGCGGCAAGCGCTCAGGCGAGCGCGGCGAGCGTGGCTTTCGTGGTGTCCACGACGAGCAGACCCGCTCGCAAACCCGGCTTCACCCCGGGATTCGGAAACACGATGCGCTCTTCGTCGTGCTCCACCACGTAGCGGTAGGCACCGTCTTCCGCCAGCACCTGGCCGCGCGCGAACGGCGTGAAGTTGGGCACGTCGGCGGCGACGTTGAGCTTGAGCGCCTCGCTTTGCTTCGTGATCTGGCCGATCACCGTGAAGATGCGCGGCATCCGGGCGGTCTGCGACGAAGGTGTCTCGCCGGCCACGAGGCGCCGCACCGCGGCATCCGCACCGGCGAAGCGCGCAAGATCGTTCTGGCCGAACGGGCGCACCTTGCCGAGTTCGAGCGTGCAGGCGAGCGCGCCGCAAGTCTCGGCGGTGAACGACGACAAGGTCGCGCCCTTCTCCGTGTGGATCAGCACGGCCGCGATGCGCGCGTCGGCGAGCCATTCGAGCATGGCGCGCGCGGGCCGCCCGCCCGTGTGCGGCAGCAGCGCGAACTGCTCGAACGCCGAGGCGCGGATCGCCGTGTGCATGTCGAGATGCCAGCGCGCAAACGGTGCGCGGCTGGCCTCGGGTGCCTTCGAGAAGAAGCGCTGCGCCGCCGCTTCGAGGGCCGCTGCGCGCGGAGACTCGCGGCTGTCCGGCACACGGGCGTGGCGGCCGCCGAACAGCCGGTTGAGGTCGTCGTCGAGATAGCGCTCGCCCGCTCGCATCGCCGCCGCGTTGCCGAGCACCACGAGCACGCGGCAGGCCAGCGGCACGCGGCCCGCTGCAATGTCGGCCACGAGTTGCGAGAGCAGTTCGATCGGCGCGGTCTCGTCGCCATGCACGCCCGCCGAGACCAGCACGCTGCGCGTCGTCTCGTCCACGTGCGCGGGCGTCAGTTCGAGCACGCCTTCGTCGAGCCATTGCCAGCGCACGCCGCCTGCGCATTCGCCGCTCGCGTCCCCAGCCGTTGCGGGAGGTGAACCAGCGAGCGTGTAGCCGAGAAAATCAGCAAGCAACGAGACAGAAGAATCAGCGCTGGAAGTCATAGAGCGATCCGAGGCCGAGAATCTGCGTGAGTTCGTCGAGCGCCGTGCGCGACTCGACGAGCAGCGCCGGATCGCTCAGATCCTGCGGCGCGAGCCGGTCGCGATAGTGCCGCTCGATCCAGCCGTCGAGGCGCGTGAAAAGCGCATCGTTCATCCACACGCCGGGCGCCGTCGCAGCACGCTCTTCCTCGGTGAGCACCACGCGCAGACGCAGGCACGCCGGGCCACCGCCGTTCTTCATGCTCTCGCGCAAGTCGAACACGAGCACCTCGTCGACGGGCCCGCTGCTCGCCGCCAGTTCGTCGAGGTAGATCGCCACATGCGGATTTTCGCGGCATTCCTGCGGCACGACGAGAATCTGCTTGCCATCGGCGCGGCTCAGCAACTGGCTGTTGAAGAGGTACGAAGACACCGCGTCGGCCACGCTCACGCGCGCTTCGGGCACTTCGATCACGTGGAACGGCGCGTCCTGCGCCGCGAGCTTCGTGCGCAGCTCGTCGTACACCGCCGTCTGCTCGACGAACGCGCGCTCGTGGCAAAACAGCGTGCTGCGGTTGCCCACGGCGATCACGTCGTTGTGGAACACGCCTGCGTCGATCACGTCCGGGTTCTGCTGGGCGAACACGGTGCCGTCGTCGGTCAGGCCATGGCGCTGCGCAATGGCGCGGCTCGCCTCGAACGTCTGCCGCGCCGGGTAGCGCTTCGGCTCCGGCCCGCGACGGTATTCGCTGCGTCCGTACACGAAGAACTCCACGCCGCGCTCGCCGTACTGCGCGCTAAAACGCGTATGGTTGGCCGCGCCTTCGTCGCCGAGCGCGGGCGTGCCGGGCAGCGCCTCGTGCACGGTGAAGTGCGCCGGGTCCGCGAAAACCGTGGCGAGCGTGCGGCGCGTGGCTTCGTGCTCGATCGCGCGATGCAGCTTGCTGCACAGGTTCGCAGGGGTGAAATGCACGCGCCGGTTCGGCGTATCCGCCGACGGGCTCACCGTGGCCGCGTTCGCGGTCCACATGGCCGAAGCGGAGCTTGCCGCCGCGAGCAGCTCAGGCGCCTCTTTCGCGGCGCGCGCAATCGCTTCGGCATCCTTGCCGCCGAAGCCCAGTTCGCGCAGCAAGCGGATAGAGGGCCGCTCCTGCGGCGGCAGTACCCCTTGCGCGAAGCCGAGGTCGGCGAGCCGCTTCATCTTGCGCAAGCCCTGCTGCGCAGCGGCGCGCGGATTTGCCACGGACTTCTCGTTGCTCTGCGAGGCGACATTGCCGAACGACAGCCCGGCGTAGTTATGCGTGGGGCCGACGAGTCCGTCGAAGTTGGCTTCAAGGGTTTGCATCGTCGTTCCTTAGAAGTTCAGGCCCGGCGAAACGCTCGCGGGCATCTGCAATTGCGCGCTTTCCACCGAGGCCATCGGGTAGGCGCAGTAGTCGGCTGCGTAGTACGCGCTCGGCCGGTGGTTGCCCGAGCGGCCCGCGCCGCCGAACGGCGCGCCGCTCGAAGCACCGTTGGTCGGCCGGTTCCAGTTCACCACGCCCGCGCGGATCTCGCGCGTGAAGCGCTGCCAGAGCGCTTCGTCGTCGGCGAGCAGGCCCGCCGAGAGCCCGTACGCCGTGTTGTTGGCCTGCGCGATGGCGTCGTCGAAATCCGCGTAGCGGATGATCTGTGCGAGCGGCCCGAAGTGCTCCTCGTCGGGCAGATCGGCCACGCCGGTCACGTCGAGAATCGCCGGCGTCACGAAGCCGAGCGCCGGGTCGCGCTGCGTCATCGGCAGCAAGGCGCGTGCGCCGCGCTCGAGCAACTGCGCCTGCGCGTCCATCAGCTTGCCCGCCGCGCGCGCCGAAATCACGGCGCCCATGAAGGGCTGCGGCTCGGCGTCGTACTCACCCACGGTGATGCGCGAACTCACTTCGACGAAGCGCGCGAGGAAGCGCTCGCCGAACGCGTCGGCCGGCACCAGAATACGGCGCGCGCACGTGCAGCGCTGCCCCGCAGAAAGAAACGCCGACTGGATCGCGTGGTGGACGGCCGCGTCGATGTCCTCGACCGGCGCGACGACGAGCGGGTTGTTGCCGCCCATCTCCAGCGCGAGCACGATCTCGGGGCGGCCGCCGAACTGGCGATGCAGCAGCGTGCCCGTGTCCGAACTGCCGGTGAAGAAGAGCCCGTCGATCTGCCGATGGTTCGCAAGCGCGATGCCCGTGTCGCGCTCGCCCTGCACGAGGTTCAGAACGCCCGCGGGCAGGCCCGCTTCGCGCCAAAGCTCGACCGTTGCGCGCGCAACTTCCGGCGCAAGCTCGGAAGGCTTGAAGACCACGGCGTTGCCCGCGATCAGCGCGGGGACGATATGGCCGTTGGGCAGATGGCCCGGGAAGTTGTACGGACCGAACACGGCGACGACGCCATGCGGGCGATGGCGCAGCACTGCAATGCCGTCGGCCATCGGCGTGCGCTTCTCGCCCGTGCGCTCGCCATAGGCGGTGATCGAAATCGCGACCTTCGCGGCCATCGAAGCCGCTTCGGTGCGCGCTTCCCAGAGCGGCTTGCCGGTCTCGCGGCCGATCGCCTGCGCGAGCGCTTCCTTCTTTTCGGTGACGAGCGCGGCGAAGCGCTTCACGATCTCGCAGCGCGCTTCGAGCGGCGTTTGCGACCATGTGGCGAACGCGCGGCGTGCGGCATTGACGGCGCGATCGACATCTTCGGCGCTCGCGGCATTCCCGCTCCATACGGTCTCGCCGGTGCCCGGGTTGCGCGAGGCGAATGCGGGGCCCGAGGCCGCGCACCATTGTCCATCGATATAAAGCTCGTTCATGTTCATCCCTTTTGATGCTTCTGCGCGGGGCCGAGCACGCGCACCGGTTCGCCCGCCGCGACGTTCAGCGCTGCCGCTTCCTTCGCGCTCAGCGTGAACACGCCGTCGTGCACGACGCCCGCTGCGAAACCCACCCGGAAATCGCCGAGCGAGGTATTCGACACGAGCGAGCGCACGCCCTCCCCGGCCTGCGTCTCGCCGATCTCGACCGGCACCACCACGCTGTCGCGCACCGTGCGCAAGTCCCCGATATGGCATTCGAGCACCGGGCCCGCATCGAAGATATCGACGTGATTCTCGTAGCGCAGCCCCTCGGCTTCGAGCATGCGGCGCGCGGGAATCGTGTCGGCGTGCGTGAGGCCCACGCATGCCTGCGCTTCCTCGGGCAGCAGTTCCACGTACACCGGGTAGCGCGGCATGAGTTCCGCGAGGAACGACTTGCGGCCGTGCGAGCTGAGGTAATCGGCGGCGTTGAAGTCGATTTGATAGAAGTGCGAACCGACCGCGCGCCAGAACGGCGATGTGCCCTCCGCGTCGAAGTGGCCGCGCAACTCCGCGCACAGGCGCTCAGGAAAGCGCTCGCGAAACTGGGCGATGAACATGAACCGCGAGCGTGAAAGCAGGCCGCCCATGCCGCCCGTGCGATAGCGCGGCGAGAGGAAGAGCGAGCACACTTCGGCGTAGCCCGTGAGATCGTGCGAGATATTGAGCGCGCGCATGCGCGTCCAGATGCCGAGTTCCTGGCTCGCGTGCACCACCGTGCTCACGCGATAGTTGTAGAACGGCTGCTCGAGCCCCACGGCCGTTTCGATACCGCATACGCCGGCCACGTCGCCCGTCGCCGTATCTTCCATCACGAAGAAGTAGCCGGCTTCGCGCGCTGCGGCGTCACCGGCGAGCGTGCGCCGAGTGCGCTCGATACGCGCCTTGAGCGCCTCGCGGTCGGGCTTGAAGGTGGTGAGGCCGGGCCCCGTTTCCTGGGCGAGCGCGACGAGCGCGTCCACGTCGCCCGTTTGCACGACGCGTACCACGATCATTGTGCATCTCCCATGTAGGCATCCTCTGTTTGCGGGGTGGCGCGATAGAGCGGCGCGCAGCGCACCGGCTCGCCGTCCTGCACGCCGAGCGCCGCGCGCGCGGCGGCGTCGAGCGGCGCGAAGTCGGTTGCACGCGGGCCAGCGCCCTTCACGCTTTCGGGCAGCGTCGCGAGCACGCAGCGGAACTCGCCCGCTCGCTGGCTCGCGACCAGATACGCCGCGCCTTGCGGGTTCGTTGCGCCCGCAACTTCGCGCACCGTTCTCGTCTCGTTGCCGGCGACAGATGCTGTGCGGTCCACCTGCGCGGTCAGCACCGGGCCCGCGTCGAAGATATCGACGAAGCGGTCCGGCTCGAAACCCTCTTCCAGATGGATTTCGTAGGCGAGCAAGGCGCTCGGATCGGGCTCGCCCAGCACGCGCTGCGCCGGCTCCGGCAGCAGCGGCACGTAGAGCGGATAGGCCGGCATCACCTCGGCGATGAAGGTGCGGCTGCGCCCGCCCGAGGCCAGTTCGATGTCCTTGAAATCGCGCCCGAAGAACCTGCGCCCCACGGCTTCCCAGAACGGCGAGGCGCCCGTTTCGTCGGTCACGCCGAGCAGCAGCGAGAACACCTCGGGCGTGAAGCGGCGGCGGTTCATCGCGACGTACATCATGCGCGCGCGCGACATGAGATGCGCGGCCGCGTCGCCGCGCAGCGTCGGATCGATGTAAAAGCCCGCGAGGCGGCTCTTGCCCGTGAGTTCGTGCGACATCGTGAGCGCGTGGATCTTGCGGTTCACGTGCAACTCACGCGATGCATGAATGAGCGCGTCGTTGCGGAACGCGTAGAACGGCTCGGCATAGCCGGCCGCCGCCACGATGCTCGAGGTGCCGACGAGCCGCCCCGTGGCGGAGTCTTCGAGCACGAACAGATAGAACTCCTCACCGGGGAAGTCCACGTCCGCGCGAAACGAGTCCTCGGAAAGCGCAATGCGCGCTTCGAGCGCCGCACGGTCGTGCGGCAGCGAATGCAGCACCGGCTGCGCGGTGTGCGCCATGTGGGCGATCGCGTCGAGATCGGCCAGTCGGGCGGGGCGAACGAATAGCATCGTCGGTCCTGTGAATGCGGTTGTGCGTGCGCCTGTTTCAGCGCGAGCCGTTGACGCCGATCACGTCATTGCAGGCCTGCTCGAAGCGCGCAAAGCCTTCGTCGAGGTCCGCCTCGGGAATGATGAGCGACGGCGCGAAACGCAGCACGTCCGGCCCCGCGATCAGCATCATCACCCCGCGGTTCGCGGCCGCCGCGTTGAAGTCCTTGGCGCGGCCGGCAAAGCGCGCGTTCAGCTCGGCGCCGATCAGGAGACCCTTGCCGCGCACTTCCTTGAACATGTCGAAACGCTCGTTGAGCGCGGCGAGCTTGCCGCGAATCGCTTCGCCGCGTGCGCGCACGCCCGCCAGCAGCGCCGGGTCGCTCACGAGCTCGACCACCTTGCCCGCAATCGCCGCACCCAGCGGATTGCCGCCATAGGTCGTGCCGTGCACGCCCACCTTGAAGTGCGCCGCGATGGCCTCGGTCGTGAGCATCGCGCCGATCGGGAAGCCGTTGCCGAGCGCCTTCGCCGTCGTGAGGATGTCGGGTGTGACGCCCGTATCTTCATACGCGTAGAAGTGGCCCGTGCGGCCCACGCCCGTTTGGACCTCGTCGAAAATCAGCAGCGCGCCGTGCGCGTCGCATGCTTCGCGCAGTGCGCGCAGGAATGCGGGATCGGCGGGAATCACGCCGCCCTCGCCCTGCACCGGCTCGACGATCACGGCGCAGGTCTGCGCGCCGATCGCCCGCTTCGCCGCTTCGATGTCGTTGTATGGCAGATGCGTGATGCCGCCCGGCACCGGGCCGAAGCCCTCCGAATACTTGGGCTGGCCGCCCACGCTCACGGTGAAGAACGTGCGGCCGTGGAACGACTGCGTGAACGAGACGATTTCGAACTTGTCGGCGCCGTGCCGATCGAACGCGACGCGGCGCGCGAGCTTGAGCGCGGCCTCATTGGCTTCCGCGCCCGAGTTCGCGAAAAACGCGCGGTCTGCGAACGTGAGTGATTCGAGCTTGCGCGCGAGGCGCAGCACCGGCTCGTTGGTGTAGCCGTTGCCGATGTGCCACATCTTGCTGCCCTGCTCCTGTAACACGCGCAGCAGCTCGGGGTGCGCATGGCCGAGCGAGGTCACGGCGATGCCGCACGCAAAGTCGATGTAGTCGCGGCCATCGGTGTCCCACACGCGCGAGCCCTCGCCGCGTTCCGGCACGAACGGCGCGGGCGAGAAACACGGCACCATCACTTCGTCGAAGGTCTTGCGGCTCACAGTCTGATCGTTCATGGCGATTCCTCTATAGCTCTTTGCTTTGCGTGTCGAATTCGGAATTCGGGGTCGATGCGGTTCGGGGCGGTGCCCTTCCCGGCAGTAACAGGTGCAGTGTAGGCAAGCTCGCCGCAAACGTCTTGCGCAGGCGCGACGCGTTTTTTCGTACGGAACCTGCAAGGCAGGCGGCTTGCCGCAGCGCCGCCGCGCTCACCCGGCTTCAGGCGGCTCGACGAGCGCGCCCGCGCGCGGCTCGGTGGCCGCCCCGCCGTGCTGGCGCTCGATCCAGTTGCGGCGGTCCTCGCGCGGCGTCACGCCGAAGCGCTCGCGGTATGCATTCGAAAAATGCGCCGCCGACGAAAACCCGCATGCCAGGCTGATCTGCACCACCGACTTGCTGGTGCGCTGCAACTGCGAGCGCGCCTTGGCGAGGCGCAGCCCCAGGTAGTACTTCGACGGCATCGCGCCGAGGTACTGGCGAAAGAGCCGTTCGAGCTGGCGCCGCGACACGCCCACGAGATTCGCGATCTCGTCGGTCGTGAGCGGGTCCTCGATGTTCGCCTCCATCAGCTTGAGCGCGTCGTTCATGCGCGGATGACGCTCGCCCGGCGCAGTCACGAACGGAATGCGCTGGCGCTCGTCGCCGCTGCGCAGCGTGCTGGCGCCGAGCGCATCGGCAACGCGCTCGGCGAGTTCGGGGCCGTGGTCGCGCCCGATCATCGCGAGCATGAAGTCGAGCGTGGCCTGGCCGCCCGCGCAGGTCGCGCGGTCGCGGTCGATTTCGTAGATGTGCTGGGTGACGATGGTGCGCTCGAACTGCTCGGCGAACTGCTGGAACGTCTCCCAGTTCGCGGCGACGCGGTAGCCCTGGAGCTGCCCCGCCATCGCGAGCCACCAGATGCCGTGATGAACGCCCGTGACGAGCGGCGTGCGCTGCCCCACGCGCGCGAGGCTCGCGAGAAAGAGCCGGTAGTCGGCGAACTGCTGGTAGCGCTCGGTCACGACGATGAGCCAGTCGCACGACACGGCGTCGCCGAACGCGCAGTCGGCGGGCCATTGCGCGCCGCCCGCGAGCGGCACGGGACGGCCGTTCCACGAGCACATCTGCCAGCGGTACAGCGCGCGGCCGTCGATCTCGTTGGCGAGATTGAGCGCGTCGACGATGGGGCCCACGCCCGACATCGAAACGGGCGGCAGCGCGACGATCGCGACCTGGGTCGTGCGGCCGGCGCGCGCGGGCGACGCCTGGCCGCCAGGCGCCGCGGCAGCAACGGAAGCGGAAGGGAGAACGGGGGAACGGACCATCGGCAGAACGGCGCGCGAATCGAGCGCGCCGCTTACTTGAGGCTGCCCGAGAGGAACTGGCGCAAGCGCTCGCTCTTCGGCGCGCCGAGCACGTCCGCGGGTGTGCCCTCTTCCTCGGTGCGTCCCTGATGCAGGAACATCACATGATTCGAGACGTTGCGCGCGAAGCCCATCTCGTGCGTGACGACGATCATCGTGCGACCTTCCTCGGCAAGCTTTTGCATCACCTTGAGCACTTCGCCCACGAGTTCGGGGTCGAGCGCCGAGGTCGGCTCATCGAACAGCATGACGTCCGGGTGCATGGCGAGGGCGCGCGCGATCGCCACGCGCTGCTGCTGGCCGCCCGAGAGATGCGAGGGGTACTGCTTTTCCACGCGCGGCGCGAGTCCCACTTTCTCGAGATACTGGCGCGCGCGCTCCTCGGCTTCCTTGCGCGGCACGCCCAGCACGTGCAGGGGCGCTTCCATCACGTTCTCGAGCACGTTCATGTGCGACCAGAGATTGAAGTGCTGGAACACCATCGCTAGCTTGGTGCGGATGCGCTGCAGCTGCTTGTGGTCGGCCACGTCGAGGTCGCCGTTGCGGCCGGCCTTCGTGCGCACCGTCTCGCCATCGACGACGATCTCGCCCGCGTTCGGCTTCTCGAGGAAATTGATGCAGCGCAGGAACGTGCTCTTGCCCGAGCCGCTCGCGCCGATGATGCTGATCACGTCGCCCTTCTTCGCGTCGAGCGAGACGCCCTTGAGCACCTCGTTGTCGCCGTAGCGCTTGTGGATGTCGCGCGCGACCAGCTTGCTGTCCGAATTCTGCGTCATGCCCTGGTTCGTGCTTTGGGTCGTGCCTTGCGTCGTCTGAGCCAAGATGGCCTCCAATGTTTCCGGTGATTCCAATGATTCAGCGGGTGCGCACGGCGAGGTGTCCCAGCCAGCGCTTCTCGGCACGGCGGAACGCGGCCACCAGCACGAACGATACCGCACAGTAGATCAGCGCCGCGAGGCCGAACGACTCGAACGAGCGATAGGTGGCCGAGTTGGCGTCGCGCGCGACCTTCAGGATGTCGGGCACCGTCGCGGTGAAGGCCACCGTGGTCGCGTGCAGCATCAGGATCACTTCGTTACTGTACAGCGGCAGTGCGCGGCGCAGCGCCGAAGGCAGGATCACGCGCGAGTACATCGTGAACGGGCTCATGCCATAGGCGCGCGCCGCTTCCACTTCGCCGTGCGAGGTGGCGCGAATCGCGCCCGCGAAGATCTCCGTCGTGTAAGCGCAGGTGTTGAGCGCGAACGCGAGAATCGCGCAGTTCAGCCCGCTGCGAAAGAACGCGTCGAGCAGCGGCTCCGCGCGGATGAACGCGAGACTGTACACGCCCGTGTAGATGAGCAGCAACTGCACGTAGAGCGGCGTGCCGCGAAACACGTAGGTATAGAAACGCACCGGCAGCGAAAGCCAGCGGCGGCTCGACACGCGCGCCACGGCGAGCGGCACCGCGCACACGAAGCCAAAGGTCACGGAGATCACGAGCAGCCACAGCGTCATCGCGAGGCCCGAGACATGCTCGCCGTCCCAGTAAAGGAACGCGCGGCCGAATTGCTGGATGATTTCGTTCATGGCGGCCTATGCCTCAAAGTTGCGCGTGACGCACGCCCACCGAATAGCGGCGTTCGAGCCAGGCGAGTGCGAAGTTCGACAGGGTGGTGATCGCGAGATAGATCAGCGCCGCGATCACGAGGAAGAAGAACAGGTTGAAGGTGCTGCGGCCCGCGTCCTGGGCGGCCTTCACCACGTCGGCGAGGCCGATGATCGAAACGAGCGCCGTCGCCTTCACGAGCACCTGCCAGTTGTTGCCGATGCCGGGCAGCGCGAAGCGCATCATCTGCGGAAACAGGATGCGCGCGAACACGCGTGCGCCGCTCATGCCATAGACGTGGCCCGCTTCGAGCTGGCCGCGCGGCACGGCGAGAAACGCGCCGCGAAAGGTTTCGGTGAAGTACGCGCCATAGATGAAGCCGAGCGTGATGACGCCGGCCACGAACGGGTCGATGTCGATCTGCGCCATGCCGAGCGCGTCGGTGGCCTCGTTCACGCCGATCTGGATGCTGTAGAAAAGCAGCAGCATCAACACGAGGTCGGGCACCGAGCGGATCAGCGTCGTATAGGCGGTCGCGACCGCCGCGAGCGGCCGGTTGAACGAGAGCTTCGCCGCCGCACCCGCCAGTCCGAGCAGGACGGCCACGCCGAGCGAAAGGAGCGAAAGCTCGATGGTCTGGATCGTGCCGGCGAGGAGAACCGGGCCAAAGCCGTAGAGGAACACGCGCGTCTCCGGAACAGAATCGTTTTGTCGTTTCGGCCGGCCTCGTGCGGCACATGGGCGCCGCCGAATCCGGGTGAATTGGCGCGGATCGTCTCAGTGCAAAATGGATTGCTCAAACCGGCGCGACGCGGATATTGCACCGCAGCATTGCGATGCGACGCGCGGAAGCTGGCGGAACGGCCCGCACAGTGGCGGGCGCGATGCAGTTGAAAGGCAAAAAAACGCCCCGGCAAGCAGGGCGTTTTCGCAAGTTTCGGGTCGCTTTTTCGATAGGCGCGCAGCGCGCGCCCGGCGGCCCGGCACGCGCTCATCGCGCGGTCATGCAGCGCGCGTGGGCGTGCCTTGCGCGCTGCCCGTACGGGCGTTCGCGCCCAGCAGCTTCTCGGCGAGCGCGCCGAAAAGCAAGCCGATCGTGGTCCAGAGGATCGCCTGCATGCCGATCGAGACGGTGCGGAACTTCCACAGCAGCACGGCCGGAAACGCGGCGGGCACCTCGTTGATCGTCGGCAACGCGAACTGGATCGCCCCGATCACGACGACGAACAGCACGAGCGCCGCGATCGAAGCGTTCCAGACGCCCAGGCGCGGCGCGAACGCAGCGCGCACCTTGAGCGAGAACACCGACACGGCGATCGAGATCGCGATCATCAGGAAGAAGAGCCCGGTGCGATAGCCGATCGTTTCCGGGTCGCCGACCGAGGGCGGATTCGCCGGATACTTGATGTTCGGCACGAGGTAGATCGCGACGAACGCCGCGAGCGCGAGCCAGGCCGAAAGCGCGCGTGGCGAAAGACGCCCCGCGCGGCCATGCGCATAGGCGAAGACGAGCGCAAAGAGCCCGCCGATCGACGCGCCATAGACCATCACGCCCGTGAAGAGCCCGTAGCCCGCCTGCGTTTTCCGGCTCACGATCTCAGGCTCGGGCGCCTCGCCCTTCGCCGCGTCGGCCTTCTCCTCGAAGGAAATGGCCTGATCGACCTGCGGCTCGCCCGCGATCCTGGCGAATGCGAACGTGAGGAGTCCCGCGGCGATGCCTGCAAGCATCCCGCGCACCAGCAACTTGCCTACCATGCCCAGCTCCCGGTCAGTGGCAGGGGAAGCCGAGCAGATGGCGGCCGTCGTGAACGAACTCGTGGACGTACATGCCCGGGAAGATCGACGTCGCGCCCTGCTCCGCGCCGACGAAGTACAGCGCCAGCAGCAGCATCAGGCCGCCGAAAATGGCCCAGGGCAGGATCTCGCGCAGCGGAATGGGCGCCGGCGCGGCCGGTGCGTGCTGCAAGGGGAATGCGGCTTCGGACATATTGACTTCTCCTGGGGTTGCGCGCCCCGTTAGTCGTTGAAAGTGTGGGTACACGACGCGCAGGTCTGACTCCCGTTGCTTCGATACTTTCGATGGCAACCGTTACAGTGGCGCGACCGCGCCGGACTTGCACCGGCTTCCGCGTGTCGTGGAGCCTGTATTCTACGCGCTGCGGCGGCTGGACGCGGACCGGGTGCCGGCCACAAGGAATCGATGCGTAAGGAAAGAGGATGCCGACGACAGTCTGGCTGGTGAGTCATGCGGCGGACGCCGCGCTGCGCTCGGGCACGTTCCCTCGCGCGCGAGAAGCGGGCGACGCCGAAGACGAAACGCTCGACGCACGTGCGATCGAAGCGCTTGCCGGATGGCGCACGCGCTGGTACGCGCGCGTCTCTGACGCCGATAGCAAAGCGCCGCGCGTGCTGACGAGCCCCGCCCCAATCGCCCTGGCCAGCGCGCACACGGCAGGCTTCAACGGAGCAACGCCGGATGATGCACTCGCGGATACGGACTACGGCGCGTGGCAAGGCAAACGCCTGACTGATCTCGCGCGCGAGTCTCCTGAGACGGCTGAAGCCCTGACGGCCTGGACCCGCGATCCGTGCTTCAGGCCGCCGGCCGGCGGAGAATCGTTCGAAGAGGTTCGCGAGCGCGTAAGCGCCTGGCTCGACGCGCTACCGGAGTCCGGTCTCAGCGTGGTCGCCTTCACGCACGCGAGCGTGATCCGGGCCGCGATCCTTCATGCGCTGGGCGCGCCGTCGTCGGGTTTTCGCTCGATCGACATCGCGCCACTCTCCGTCACGGCGCTACGCCGCGCACAGCACGGCTGGGTATGGCTCGCGGCTGTGGATTGAGGGGCAGCGCACCATTCCTTGATCTGCATTCACAACACGTGAATTCAGACGTATCAACGCGTTGACACACCCGCTCCGGCCGCCTAGCATCGAGGTTGTATCAACACCGTAGATACACCACGATCAGGTATGGACATCAAGCTCAATACGTTATTGGCCAGAAGGCTGATTCAGTACGAGGACGAAATGGCGATACAAACCCTGAAGCGTTGGGGAAACAGCCTTGCGGTGCGTATTCCCTCCAGCCTCGCCGCCAGGCTGGCGTTGGCGGAGGGACAGGAAGTCGAGTTGGAAGTCGAAGATGGGTCGCTCACGGTTCGCCCGCACACGGCAATCCGGCGCTTCTCGCGCGAGCGCTATTTGCAGCAGTTGCGCGAGCGCAAGCTGGAACAGCACCCGGACATCGACTTCGGCCAGCCGCAGGGTTCCGAAATCGGCGGACCCGATGACCCCGCGCGTTTCGACCCATGGTAAGGAACGCATGAAGAACGGCACACCGGACGCAGGCGACATTCTCTGGCTCGATGTCGGGCCGGGCGCGGGCAACGAGCAGGACGGCTATCGTCCTGCCCTCGTGCTCACCGACAGCGAATTCAACGAACTCACGAGCCGCTTCGTCGGGCTGCCGATCACCAGCAGCATTCACGGATGGGAATCGGAAATCCCGATCAGCGGGCTTTCGAAGCCCTGCGTCGCGATGGCCGACCAGATCATCACGCTTTCTCTCACGGGAAGAGTCTGGCGCTACAAAGGCGAAGCGGCGACGGCCGAGGAACTGGAGGCGGCGAAATTCGCCGTCGCCGGCATTCTCGATCTGTAGCCGCTAAAGATGCAGGACGCGCCTTAGTCCAAACCCAATTGCGCCTTGATGGCCGGCATCATGTACTGCACGGCCGCGCGCCCCTCCTCGATAGCGGGCGCGGCGCGGTGAAAGTCGAAGATCCCCATGCCGCCCAGGCGCGGCTGGATCAGCACGTCGGCGGGCTCGCCTGCCAGCCGGCTGCGTGTAATGCGCACCTGCATGATGTCGATACTCTGGGCCACCGAACTCAACACGGAAGGCACGCGCGTGCTGGGCGGCGGCGCCACGCGCACGTCCTGGCCTCCCGCCGTGCCCGGCCCGGCCGGCTGCAGCCAGCGCGGGAAGCGCTTGCCGTTGCGGCGCAGGAGCGGTCCCGGCGCCGCGCCACCGTCCGCCGCGCTGCCGGTCGAAACCGCGACCGATGCGGCGGACGCCGCGTCGCTCGCCTCCACGGGAAGTTCGCGCGGCATCGTGTCGATGGCACCGCCAAGGTCGCGGCCGTTGAGGATGTCGTGATTGAGGTCGATGGCGATCACCGTGTCCGCACGCATCGCGCGGGCGGCAGACACCGGCACTGGATTGCTGAGCCCGCCGTCGACGAGCCATACGCCGTCATGCCAGATCGGCGTGAAGATGCCGGGAATCGCGATCGAGGCGCGCACGGCGTCCACCACGCCGCCTTCGCGCAGCCAGACTTCGCGCCCCGTGTCGAGTTCGGTCGCGACCGCCGTGAACGGCAGCCGCAGATCGTCGATCGAGCGGCCGTTGAACTGATGCGCAAAGAGGTCGATCACCTTGCGCCCGCCCAGCAGCCCGCCCGAAAAACGCAGATCGAGCAGGCGCACCACGGTCTGCCAGGTGAGCTTGCCCACCCATTCCTCGAGCCAGTCGAGATCGCCGTTCGCATACACGGCGCCGACCAGCGCGCCGATCGACGTGCCGCACACCACGTCGGGCTTGATGCCCGCTTCCTCGAGCGCGCGAATCGCGCCGATATGCGCCCAGCCGCGCGCCGCGCCGCCGCCGAGCACGAGGCCCACGCGCCTGGGCCGTCGCCGGTTCATCATGCGCGCCTCCCTGCGTGGTCGTGAGTCAACTGAGTCAGTGCCCGCGGATCACGTCCGAGCGCGAGGTCGTCGTAACCCGCCCGTCCGGTCCGAAATGCACGTTGAAATACGCTTCGGGCGTCACGCCGCCTTCCAGCCACTTCCAGCTCCACACCGTCTCCTTCTTCAAGCGGTAGCCGGCCACCTGCCCCGGCTTGCCCAGCAGACGCCGCACCTCGTCCTCACTCATGCCTAAGCGGATCTTCGCGAAGTTTTCCGCCGTGAGCGCCTGGGTGATGGCCACGAGCCGGCCGTTCGGGCCGATGTCGACCATCCAGGTCTTGAGCCCCTGCGGGCCGCGCGGATATTCGAGACGGCGCGAACCGTCGTCGAACACGCGCTCGGTTTCGGGCTTGCCCATCTGCTCGCGCACCTGCTCGAGCGTGGAGACGCCGGGCGTGAGGCCCTTGAGCAGCAGCGCGTCGGGCTTCACCGAATCGAAGAACGCCTTGAATCCCTGCCGGATGGAGTCGAGCATGGCATCGAACTGGCGATCGTCGCAGCCGGAAAGCGTGAACGCCGCCAGGGCGGCGCACGCGAGCGCGAGCGAACGCGTGGATGAAAACGTGGGCTTCATGTCCTTGCTAACGCATCAGCACGGGCTTGCGTCTACGCGCGCCGAATCTCCGGCGCGCAATCGACATTCCCACAATGTACCGTCAATGGACCCGGTCGTGCTGAGCGTCCCGTTTCGGGCGGGACGTGCGAGCGGACGCGCCCGCCGCGGCAGGCGACGCCTCGTCGGACTGCTCGCCTTGGCGCAGTGCGCGACGCGTGCGCACGATCTCGGCCACCTGCCAGGAGATCAGCGCGAGCACGCCGAATACCACTTCGCGCATGCGTTTCACGAGCGCGAGCGAGAACGCCACGTCCTGGCTCACGCCAAAGAGCTGTGCAAGCAGCACCACGGCGACTTCCTGGACGCCGAGGCCGGCGGGCACCATGAAGGCGGCATGGCGCACGGCCTGGGTGATGGCCTCGATGGCGAGCGCATCGCCCACCGTGACCGGATGGCCGAGCAGCGCGAGCGCCCACCAGGTCTCGAACGCGCCGAGCATGTAGCCGCCGAGCTGCCAGAAGAACGCGCGGAACATGAGGCCGGTGCGCGACATCAGCGCGTCGAGATCGGCGTCGAGCTGCTTGCCGTCGAGACCCGGCATGAGCGGGTTTTCGGCGCCGAGCAGGCGCGCGGCCCAGCGTTCGATCGCATGAAATACGCCGCCGCGACGCAGCAGGAACACCGCCAGCAGGGGCAGCGGCGCCGAGAGCACCAGCGCGAGCGCGATCGTGATGATCGTCCGCAAGGAGCCGCCATCGCCGGTCGCCGCGACGATCAGCACGACACCTAGCGCCGAAAACGCGTATTGCACGGCGATCGTGACGAACACCTCGACGATCACCGAGGCCGTAACCTCGCTCGCATTGCGCACCTTCCAGCGCGCGAGGCGAATGCCGACGAGTTCACCGCCGACGCCCACCACGGGCAACAGCCGGTTCACGGCCTCGCGCACGGTCGCGGTCCACCAGAGAAAGGAGAGCGGCGCGCGCTTGTCGAGCAAGAGGCGCCACGCGTGCGCGTCGAGCAGGAGCGGCAGCGCGTGGAACGGCACGAGCCAGAGCAGCATCGGGCCGGCTGTGCCGATCACGCGCAGCACGTCGTTCGCGCCGTTATGCACGACGAGACCGATCAGGATGGCGATCCCGACCGGCAAGCCCAGCCATTGCAGCCACTTCATGACGCCTGCACCTCTGCGCCGTGCGACGCCGCGGGATCGGAGCCCGAAGCCGGGCCGAAGAATACGTCGGTAAAGCCGCCGCGCCGCACGCCCGTTTGCGCGAGCGCCGCCATCACGCGCGGCGAGATGAGCGCGCCGAACTCGTCCGCGTGGCGATACGCCTGCATCGACGGCGTGATGGGCCCTTCGTGCGCCTCGTCGGCAAGCGCCGGATGACAGTAGATCTCGCCCACGCCCCGCGCGGGCAGACGCGCGAGCGCGTCGAGCACCGCGGTCTCGTCCATGGCGCCCGTCTTCGCAATACCGACCACGTAGTCGTTGTGCGCGACGCCCGCACGCGCAAGCCGCGCGCGCACGAGCGCGAGCCAGGGCCTGAGCGCGAGCGGCGCGCCCTCTTCGAGCGGCAGACGCATCGCACGCAGACCATAGTCGCGGCCGATCTCGAGGATCAGCGCGAGCACCGTGGGATGCAGATGAAAATGCTTGTGCGTGTTCACGTGATCGAGCGCGAGCCCGGTCGCCGCGAACGCTTCGAACTGCGCGCGAATCTCCTTCGCGAGCTGCCGGCGCACGTGCGGCAGGAAGAAGAAGCGCACGCCATCGCGGACCATGTTGTCGCCAAAGCGCCCTTGCGCATCGACGAGCGCGGGAATCTGCGCGCGCGGCAGCATCGCCGCGCCGTCCGCCAGCACCAGATGCAGCCCCACGCGCAAGCCCGGCGTGCGCCGCGCGCGCGCCACGGCGTCGGCCGCGGCGGGCGCGGCCACCATCAGGCTCGCGCAGTCGAGCACGCCCTCGCGATGCGCGCGCTCCACCGCGGCATTGACCCGCTCGTGCAGGCCAAAGTCGTCGGCGGTGAAGATGAGCGCGCGCGCATCGTGAGACGAACGGTCCATCATGCCTCGTGCGCGCGCAGGAAGCGGAAGAACTCCACGCCTTCGCGCAGACGCCGTTTCATCATGTCCCAGCTCGTGAGCATCTCGCGCACGATCTCCCAGATCTTCGAAGGCCGGAAATAGAACTGCCGGTAGAACTGCTCGAGGTGGTGATAAATCTCCTCGCGCGACAGGTGCGCATAGCCGATCGCCGCCAGC
>DATBXG010000182.1:0-14211 GCA_036514415.1 Paraburkholderia sp. | reverse complement strand
TGGCGAGCGTCATGTAGTCGGCGAGCGGTTTGCCCGCCGCCGCAATACGCTGACCGCCTTCCTTCACCTGTGCCTCGCCGGGCATGCGCACGTTGATTTGCGGCTCGCCGACCACCACGGCCGTGATCCACTTGCCCGGATCCTGCTCGGCCGCCGCGAGCGACGCGCCGCCGCCGTTGCTCACGGAAGCCGCGATCGTCGTGATGTCGCCAGGCGCGTAGCGCACGCCGTGATGCGATGCGTTGCCCGTCGCGCTGACGAGCGGCGCGAACTGCTGGTTCAGCACCCAGTACGCGAACTGAACTGCCTCGAGCGTGTCCTTGCCCCAGTCCTCTTCCGGATTCTGCTGGGAATGCGCGTGCTTGAACGCATAGCGGTTCGGAAATTTCTGGTTATACGCGGCCAGCGCGCCCGCCGGCACGTTCGCGGTGAAAATGCTCGCGTGTCCGGCTGTTGCGGCATCGGCGAGACGGCCGTCGATCAGCGTGACGAGACCGCTCATCAGTTCCTCTGCGCCGTTGCCCGTGCCCTTGTCGGTATAGGCGACCGCGCAGCCGCGCTTGAGTCCCCACTCTCCCGCCGCCGAAATGGCGCCGTAGACGCCGCGCGAGCCCGACGACGTGGCCGTGACGATGCACGGGTTCGCCGGATCGAAGCTCGCGGGCACCTGCACGAGCAGGCTGACGTTCTGCCGGCCGGTGCCGTTGTCCGCATACGCGAGATATTCGGTGCCGGCAATTTTTCCTTCGCCGAGCGTGTCGTTGCCATACAGGTCGACGTTGGGCCCCCAGAAACGGCCATAGCCGCCGGTCGCGCTGATGTCGACGAGCGCGCGATAGTTCGCCCAGATCGCAAGCCTGCGCAGCTCCGCCGCCGTTGGCGCCGCGGGGTTCGCGACGGCGGGCTGCAGCCCCGCGAGCCCGGTCTTCCCGAGCCCGGCGGTGAGCAGATCGTCGCTCGTGCCGTCATAGCTGGTCGTCTGCAAACTGCTCGCCACCACGAACGCGGGCAGCTGGTTCCATTGCGCGTGGCCGCCGTCGGTGTCGCCAGCGCGTGCGCCAGCCACGAGCGCCATGCCAGCCAGGGCTATCGCGGCACTGAGCCGCGCCTTTTTACGTCGGATTGCGAACGGGGTATCTCTCATCGGTGTCTCCATGATTGTTGTTCGGACAAAATGCACTGCATGGGAAAGACCGTTCTGACATGCCGGAGCGCGGCATCATTGGACATTAGGACATCCAGATCGAGGATGCCAGGAGAGATTGCACGCTGGAGGCGAGGGAAACCCCGAGGCTTCGGATCGGGTAGCGCTGTAACAGCGTCGGCCGATGCGCGCACATCGACGACCGCCGCGACTCTGGCTAACTGGTTGTGTCATCAACTTATTGACAGTGCCTCATCACGACAAAGCGGCGCATACGATGAACGCTCGCGACCTGCGATGACCCATGCGATCTGCCGCGCCTCAGGGTGACTCGCTTGAGTCGCTTGACGTTCGTTGGTGTCTACGATACCCTGCGCGCGCTGATCGGCCTGAGCGCGCCTCCCTACGGGGCATTTGCGGGAGCGCGCCGTTGCCGGTCGAGTGGCGTGCCTGGCTCGCCATCTGAATCTTCCTGACCCTGGACCAAAGAATTGAAGCGCATCGCGTTTGTGACTCTCATAGCCATCGGTGCATTTTCGCTTCTGGTTTCATGCGGAAAAAAGGCAGGAGACGAGTACGTCGGATCGTGGAAGGCGTCAGGCGATATCGACACGACTGTCATTACCCGCCGTGGCGATGAATTCCTGGTCACGAACACCGGGGATCCGTCGACACGCATCCCTCTCCAATACGAACACGGCCTGCTCGTGATGTCGGACGCAAACGGCAAGCTCGAAATACGTTACGACAGGAAGCGGGACGCAATCACGGCACTCGTGCCTGGGTTTCCAGTCGGACTCGTGTTGCCCCGCGTGAAATAGAAGAACCACCGCAACCCGCTCGCATTGCCGCCGAATTCTCGCGCTGCAGAGCCCAGGCTTGTCTCCAGTTTTGCCGCAGACGCGTCGCTTTTGCACGGCATGGCGCGGGAGTCGGCGGGTCGATGGTACGCTTGACCGTCAAGGTCATATCGCTGGAGTTTTCCATCATGAAGCGCTTGTGCTGCGCAGCGTTCTTGCTGGCCGTTACCGCCGGTTGTGCGTCGACGCCGCCGCCCGTTGCCGACACCGATACCTACATCTTGCACAGCCCGAACAGCGCGCCGCCCGGTTCGCACACGTCCAAATCCCCGAGACTCACGGTCGGCGTAAGCGATCCCGATACGCAACTGATCCTGCCGTGGTTCCTCAACGACATCATCAATTTCGTGAACTACCGCTAGTTGCCTGGCGGCAGCGAACCTCGGCGGCGCACACTGGCGAATGGTGGCACTCAGTGCTCATGCCCAGGCGCCGCGCGGCTGATCATTCATCCAGCAGTCCGATTTCAGGCGCGGACGCTGGCTCAAGCGGATCATCAAGGGGCGTGGCGAACAAATAAGAAGCGGCGCGCGCACGAGTCGAACCTCGTCCGCGCGCCGCTGCCATTCGATCGCGCCAAACTCATCAATCTCAGCGTCCGCGCGCGAGCCAGCTGTCCACCGACGTCACGCCGGGGACCGAAGCCGCGGTGCGCTCGGCCAGCGCAACCTGTTCATGCTCGGGCACCCATCCGAGCAGCGTGACTTTGCCTCCCCTGGCAAACACAAACACATGAGAAGTGCTGACGCCGTTGTGCGCGAAACTGACACGAACGTCATGGGCGAGTTGCGGGTTGCTTCCCCCCGAATCGGTTTGGGCCTGAACGGCCGGCACGATGGCGCTGGAAATCAGGAATGCGAGCGTGGAAGTGATGATTGCTTTCACGATACCTCCTTACAGTGTGACGAATGTGCCGGCAAACTCCGGCTAATGGTCTTCCGGTCCCGGTCAACGCGGGGCCGCGGAAGTCAGTGGGCAAACAACCCCGCGCCATGCGCGGCGTCGTGATCACCGCGATGGCGCGTCGAGGGCTTTGCCGTTCGCGCGTGGAACGGCGATGCCGTTGCCCCGCGCAAAATGTGCTGGTGGGTGCTGGTGCGTTGCGTTCGGACGGGACGTCGCGCGAGCGACGTGGCGGGGGAACAGCGGGAGTCGAGGCGCGGGATTGGTGTGGCGCGATCTTGCAAGGCCGGAAAGATCGCGGAATGGATTGACGGGCCCGCGCTCAATGTGCTTACCGGCAAAGCTCAACTCGTTGCCCGGCAGGGTATACCTTGATCATAGTCGCTATTTCCCGCGCCTGCCGGTGACAGCGCTGTCAGCGCCGCCGAAAGCTGCAGCCGCAACGGCCAAAAAATTTTTGTGTCATCGTTGCAACTTCACAACATCGGGGCACCGCGTTTGAAAGCGCTGTCAAGCGTCACTTGGCCGAAGTAGCACGGGTGTTCGATGCATTTCCCGCACCGCGCATATTTTCCCTCACGAACCCAAACGGATTTGCCAGGCATATGACCATCACGCGATGGTCACAAAGCAGGGGCCTACTCCCGCATCCGGCGCAGCGCAAGTGTTATCGGTAACAGAGTTTTCCCTGGCCGGTCGGTTCGATACACGGGGCAGGGGCGTCCCTATAATCGCCTCGAAATGTGATTCGATGCATTTCAGTGAGGCAGCCTGGTAGGGAACGTGTAGAGCGCACGCAACCTGCGCGGTTTGGAGACGCCAAAATATATATAGGATACCTAATGAAAAAGAAGCTTATTGCATTGTCGGTGATGGCAGCTGCGACGACGATGGCGCACGCGCAGAGCAGCGTCACGCTGTATGGCCGTATCGACAACGGCGTGCAGTTCGAGACCGGCCTGCCGGGCGGTCACAAGTTCTCGGCACAGAGCGGCGACTGGGGTTGCTCCTGGTTCGGCCTCCTGGGCTCGGAAGATCTCGGCGGCGGCACGAAAGCGGTCTTCCAGCTGGAAGGCCAGCTCAACACGATGACGGGCGCTTCGGCGGGCAACCTGTTTGGCCGTCACGCCACCGTGGGCTTCACCAACGACCGCTTCGGTCTGTTCAAGATTGGTAATCTCGGCGCCGGCGAACTTGCGCAGGATAGCTGGGGTACCGATCCGCAACTGATGCAGCGTTACGCAATCTCGACGCTCGTGCGCGGCCGCAACTGGACGAGCACCACCAATGGCGCGGAATACAACACGCCTGTGCTGTTCGGCGGCCTCGTGTTCAAGGGCCAGTATTCGCTGACCAACAACACGAGCTGGAACTCGGCGCCGGTCAACGCGCAGGGCGTACCGACCGGCCAGGGCCGCACGAACGCGGTTGAAGGTATCTACACGTGGGGCAGCGGCGATTTCCGCGTGATCTACGACGAAGTTCGCGGCGCAAACGGCTCGTTCAACAACGTCTATTCGGCTTCGCGCTCGATCCTGGCTGGCGGCACGTATGTGATCGGCCCTGTGAAGCTGTACGCGGGCTACCAGCACCTGAACGCGCCGGATGCCACCAACGCGAGCATGGGCGTGACCAACGCATCGCAGCCGGCTGGCGTGAGTGCGCCGACTTCCGTGAACCACGAATGGTTCGGCGCCGCATGGCAGGTGAACGATGCCTCGGCGATCACCGCCGCGGTCTTCCACGCCAACGCGAACAACGGCAACGGCAATGCCACGCTGTACACGCTCGGCACGACGTACAACCTGTCCAAGCGCACGTTCCTGTACGCGGAAGCCGGCTACGTGCACAACAGCTCGACGTCGAACATCAACCTGGGCAATGGTCCGTACGGCAACAACAACTTCAACGCGGCGACGGGCACGTCGTCGAACGACAACCCGAACTACGGCCACAGCCAGACGGGTGTGTTCACCGGCATCATGCATATGTTCTGATTTGACAGTGTTTGATCTGTAGTTGTTGCGGTCTCTTTGCGTTAAGTACTGCTTAAATCTCTCACATAGAGAGGCCGGTGCGATCTCTCCTCCACCCTGGTCGCACCGGCTGCTTTTTCCCTGTTTTGCCCACGCATTTTTTCAGCCAGTTACTTCGAATTCGTATCAGGAATTGCTTTTTCTGTGTGTTTGAAAGCGCTTTCATAAAACTGTTCAGGCGGAGCTCATGACTGAAGACACCAACGAAGCACCCGGCGCGCCCAGTGTCCCGAGTGGTCCCACCGCGGGGCCCAACGTGACGCTGGAGGAAATCGCGCGCGCAGCCGGCGTGTCTCCGAGCACGGTGTCGCGCATCCTGAACGGCTCTGCGCGTGTGCTTCCCGAAAAGCAGCGCGCCGTCGAAGAGGCGATTGCGCGGTTCAACTATCGGCCCAATGTGCTGGCGCGCAGTCTTGCGAGCGGCAGGACCGAAACGATCGGCGTACTCACGCAGGCCGTGTCGAGTCCGTTCTACGCCGAGTGGCTGCGCGGTATCGAAGACGCGCTTTCCGAGCCGGGCTTCACGCCGATTTTCGTGAGCAGCCGCTGGAACGTGGCCGACGAAAAGGCGCGCCTCGAAGAGTTCATCGCGCGCCGCGTCGACGGCATCATCCTGCTGCACGCCCAACTCGATGAGCCCACGCTCGCCGGGTACTCGCGATACGCGCCCATGCTCGTGCTCGGACGCTCGGTGCAAAACGGCATGACGCTCGCGGGCCTGCCGATCGACAACCTCCAGGGCGCGCGCGACGCGACCCGCCATCTGATCGAGCAGGGTCACCGCGAGATCGCGTTCATCGCCGGCCCGAGCAGTCACGAGGATGCGATCGAGCGCCTCGACGGCTACCGGATCGCGCTGGAGGAAGCCGGCATTGGTTTCGACGCCGACCTGGTCGAGCAGGGCGACTACCTCGAGACGGGCGGACTGGCAGCCATGGAACGCCTGATGGTGCGTAGGCCCACGTTCAGCGCGGTGTTCTGCGCAAACGACCAGACCGCGTACGGGGCGCGTCTCGCGATGTTCCGTCGCGGCGTGCGCGTGCCCGAGGACGTTTCGCTGGTGGGCTTCGACGATCTGCCGACGTCTTCGTACATGACACCGCCTTTGACGACGGTGCGTCAGCCGACTTATGAAATTGGCCGCCTCGCCGCGCAGGGCATCGTGCAGATGATCCGCAAGCAACCGATTGCGCTCAGTCCGATTCCGCTCACGCTGGTGACGCGGGAAACCACGCGTCGAATCGGGCCGTCGTTGAGCCGGGGAGATGTGCGTGCATAGCTGGAGCGTCCATTTCGGGCGGTTTTTTTTGGTCAGACGTGAAAGCGCTTTCAAACAAAAGAAAGCCGTAGTCAAGCACCGGCAATCAATACAACAGGGGAAGTAGCAAGAAGCAACAGAGGAGCAATTGAACGTCACTCACAAACGTATCAACAGGAGACGAGTAATGAAATTCCGTTTTACAGGCGCTGCCGCAGCCGTTCTGCTCAGCCTGGCAGCAGCAGGCGCGCAAGCCAACACCACGTTGACGGTCGCGGTATTCCCGAAGCTGGATCAGGAGATCAAGGACGCGATTCCCGCATGGAAGAAGCTTCATCCGGACGTCGATATCAAGGTGTCGTCGCTCGCGATCGCCGATCACCACAACGCCATGACCACGGCGCTCGCCACGAGTTCGGACCTGCCCGATGTGATGGCCGTCGAAGTCGGCTTCATCGGCCGCTTCGCAGCGGGCGGCGGTCTCGAAGACCTGTCGAAGCCGCCGTATAACGCGGCGCAGTACAAGAGCCAGTTCATCAATTACACGTTTGCGCAGGCCACCACGCAGGATGGCGCGATCGTCGGCATGCCGGGTGATATCGGCCCGGGCACGCTGTTCTACCGCAAGGACATTCTCGACAAGGCGGGCGTGACCGAAGCCGACCTGACCAGGTCGTGGGACTCGTATCTCGCGGCCGGCCAGAAGATCAAGAAGGCGACGGGCGCGTACCTGATGGCGTCGTCGCGCGATATCGAGGACATCTATATCCGCGCCGACCTGAAGGAAGGTGATGGTGTGTACTTCGACAAGAAGGGCAACCCGGTCGTCACGTCGCCGCGTTTCGTGAAGGCCTTCGAGCTCGCGAAGAAGGCGCGCGATCTCGGCCTCGACGCCAAGATCACGCCGTGGTCGAACGAATGGGCCGAGAGCTTCAAGCGCGGCACGGTCGCGACACAGATGATGGGCGCCTGGCTCGGCGGTCACCTCTCGTCGTGGATCGCCCCGGACACCAAGGGACTCTGGCGCGCGACGAATCTCCCCGACGGCGCTTACGCGTCTTTCGGCGGCACCTTCTGGTCGATTCCGGTGAAGGCCACGCAAAAGCCGCTGTCGTGGGAGTTCATCAAGTTCCTGACGACGCGCCCGGACACGCAGCTCGCTTCGTTCCGCTCGATCGACGCCTTCCCCGCGCTGCTTTCTGCGCAGAACGATACGTTCTTCGCCCAGCCCGTGGCGTTCCTCGGCGACGAGAAGGCTCGCCTGATCTGGCGTGATGCGGCTTCGCACATCCCGGCGATCCAGCGCAGCAAGTATGACCAGGTTGCCGAAGAGGCGGTCCACTCGGCGCTCGACAAGGTGGTCGACAGCAACGAGGACATCCACACGGCGCTGCAGGAAGCACAGGATCAGATCGCGCATCGGATCCGCCGTTAAGCGGATGTGATGAAACGGCGCGGCCACGCACCGCGCCGCGCTCTGAAGCCCGCTGCAACAGCGTGGCCGGACACCTTGCCCGGCCACGCCCGACTGGACGGAACTATTGATGAACTCTCCTCTGCCCACAACTGAACAGGTCTCCCGGGAAGGGCGCATGAGCGACACGCGCGCGCCGCTCACCGTACCTCGGGGGAAATTGCGGCTCGATCCGGTCAAGATCGCGCCGTACCTGTTTCTCGCGCCGTTTTTCCTGCTGTTCGCCGTGTTCCTGGCATTTCCGCTGCTGTTTTCGCTGTATCTCTCGTTCCAGAGCTGGGACGCGACGGCGGGGCTGGCGAGCATGAAGTGGGTGGGGCTGTCGAACTTCACGTTCACGCTGACTGACCCGTGGTACTGGAAATCGCTTTACAACACCGCCTCGATGGCGGTCACGTCGGGCGTTCCGCAGCACCTCATCGCGCTGCCGCTCGCCTTCTTTCTGCAGACCGCTTTTCGCCGCTGGCGCAATTTCGTCGTCGGCCTGTATTTCCTGCCTTTCATCACGTCGAGCGTGGCGATTGCGCTGATCTTCTCCTCGCTCTACTCGACCGACTTCGGGATGATCAACCTCGCCATTGCCGAAATCGGCAAGATTCCGGGGCTGCACTGGATCGTGCCTTCAAAGCCGATCGAGTGGCTGTACAACCCGGCCAACGTCAAGCCGGCCGTCTCGGTCGTAGTGTTCTGGCGCTACGTAGGCTGGAATACGGTGCTCTATCTATCTGCACTGCAGACCATTCCAAAGGACATCTATGAAGCGGCCCGCATTGACGGCGCGAATGGATGGCAGCAGTTCACGCGCATCACGATTCCGCTTCTCAAGCCGATGATCTTCTTCGCGGTGACGCTCTCGATCATCGGCGGCCTGCAACTGTTCGAAGAGCCGTTCATTCTGCTCCCGAACGAAGGCATGGGCACGAGTCAGTCCGGGTTGACCACGGCCGTCTATATGTATCGCACGGCATTCCACGACGGCGACTTCGGCACGGCCAGCTCGATTGCTTGGCTGCTCTTTATCACGATTTCCGCGCTGATGTGGCTCAACACGCGCATTTTTCACCGCAGCGGCATGAAAGAGGAGGCACAGCGATGAAGCTGTCGAACAACAAGGCTCGCTATACCGGCTACGCCATCGTGCTGGCGGGCGCGGCGCTGATGTTCGCGCCGTTCTGGTTCATGTTCGTCTTCGCGACGCACACGAGTTCCGAGATTTTCTCGATGCCGCCGCCGCTGTGGTTCGGCAACGCGTTTCTCGACAACATGGCGTCGCTCATGCGTCACATTCCGTTCTGGCGCAATCTTGGCTGGAGCTTCTATACGGCCACGATCCAGACTTTGCTGACGCTGCTCGTCACGTCCATGGCCGGCTACGCGTTCGCGATGTACGAGTTCCGCTTCAAGAAGACGCTTTTTGCCGTTGCACTCACGGCCATGCTGGTGCCGCCGTTTCTCAGCATGATTCCGACCTTCATGACGATGAACCTGCTCGGCTGGATCAACGAGCCACGCGCGCTGTACGTACCCGGTGCGGCCGCCGCGCTCGGCGTGTTCCTGATGCGCCAGTACATCGCCTCGGCCATTCCGTCCGATCTCATCGAGGCGGCGCGCATCGACGGCTGCGGTGAGTTCCGCATCTACTGGAGCATCGTGCTGCCGCTCCTCGGGCCGGCACTGGGCACGCTCGGGCTCATCAGCTTCATTCAGGCCTGGAACAATTTTCTCTCGGCGCTCGTCGTGCTGCGTTCGCCTTCGATGTACACGCTGCCCCTCGCGCTGCGCATTTTGCAGAGCCCGACCAATTCGGACTGGGGCGCGGTGATGGCGGGGTCCGCGGTCGCGGTGCTGCCCTTGCTGGTGCTGTTCGCCTTCACCTCGCGGCGCTTGATCGACGGTTTGACGACCGGCGCGGTCAAGGCCTGAGTTTCTCTCCATTCATTGCACGCCCGTTCACGCAAAAGCGGGCATGACTAATCAGGATACCTTTATTTATGTCGAAGTATCGATTCAAGGAAGACTTCGTCTGGGGCGTCGCCACCAGCTCGTACCAGATCGAAGGCGCAGCGCATGAGGACGGCCGTGGCGAGTCGATCTGGGACGCGTTCTGCCGTGTGCCGGGCAAGGTCGTGAATGGCGAAAGCGGCGACGTGGCGTGCGATCACTACCATCGCTTCGAGCAGGATCTCGATTTGATGGCGGATCTGGGCGTCAATGCCTATCGCTTTTCGATTGCGTGGCCGCGCGTTCAACCCGACGGACGCGGTGCATTCAACGAAAAAGGCATCGCGTTCTACGAGCGGCTGGTCGACGGTTTGCTCGAGCGGGGTATCCAGCCGTTCGCGACGCTGTATCACTGGGACCTGCCGCAAGCGTTGCAGGTGGAGCACAACGGTTGGGAAAGCCGTGACACGGCTTATCGTTTCGCGGACTACGCACGCAAGATCGGCAGCGTGCTGGGCGACCGCGTGGCTTCGATCGCCACGCACAACGAACCCTGGTGCACCGCGTGGCTCGGCAACGCGACGGGCTATTTCGCCCCGGGCAACGCCGACCTGAAGAAGGCGGCCCACGTGGCGCATCATCTGCTGCTTTCGCACGGCCTCGCCGTGCAGGCGCTGCGCGCCGATGGCGTGAAGGCGCCGCTTGGCATCGTGCTCAACCAGTCGCCGGCGCATGGCGCGACCGACGCGCCCGAGGATCTGGCCGCAGCGTCGCTCGAATATGCGAAGTTCGTGCGCTGGTACATGGACCCGATCTTCAAGGGTGAATATCCGGGCGAAGCGCTGCAGTGGTATGGCGATAACGGCCCGCAAGAGGTGATCCGCGAAGGCGACTTCGACATCATCGGCACGCCGCTGGACTTCCTCGGCATCAACTACTACACGCGTATTTTCGCGAGCGCCTCAGGCGAAAAGCGTCCGTCGGGCGTGCACGGTTTCACCGACATGGACTGGGAAGTCTATCCGGAAGGCTTGACCGAGCTGCTGACGAAGCTGAACGCGGAGTACGAGTTGCCGCCGATCTTCATCACCGAGAACGGCTGCGCGTCGAAAGACGTGCTCGAAAACGGCCGCGTGCAGGATATCGACCGAATCCACTTCTACGATCTGCACCTCGCCGCATTGTCCGAAGCGGCGCAAAAGGGTGTCGACGTGGCCGGTTATTTCGCCTGGAGCCTGCTGGACAACTTCGAGTGGGCGTCCGGTTACGACAAGCGTTTCGGCATGGTGTACGTCGACTACGAGACCCAGCAGCGCACGCTGAAGGACAGCGCGCACTGGTATGGCGAAGTCATCGCGGAACATGCCGCCGCCGAGGCGTCGCGCTGACGCGGGCACGCACAGAGGCGCACCGTAACCCGCGTGAGGCGCGCCGCAGCAGGGTGACCGCATGGCAACCTCGCGCGGGACTGCAAGCAAGAGCACTAAGGAGGACGTATCAATGGGCGAACTCGTATTGCGCAACGTCGTAAAGACGTACGGCGAAGGTCCGCAGATCATTCAGGGCATCGACCTGCATATTCCGGACGGTCAGTTCACCGTGTTCGTTGGACCATCCGGTTGCGGGAAGTCGACCATGCTGCGCATGATCGCCGGGCTCGAGGAAGTGAGCGGCGGCGACATTCTGATCGACGGCATCCGCGTCAACGATCTGCAGCCCGTGGACCGCGGCGTGTCGATGGTGTTCCAGAGCTATGCGCTGTATCCACATATGACGGTTGCGGAAAACATGGGCTTTTCGCTGAAGCTCTCCGGCAAGTCGAAGCGCGAAGTGAGTGAGGTGGTGGGGCGCGCCGCCGAGATCCTGCAAATCACGCACCTGCTCGATCGCAAGCCCAAGGCGCTTTCAGGCGGCCAGCGGCAGCGCGTGGCGATTGGCCGTGCGATCGTGCGCAAGCCGCGCGTGTTCCTGTTCGACGAACCGCTGTCGAATCTCGATGCGGCGTTGCGCGTGCAGATGCGCATCGAACTCGCGAAGCTGCACCGCGAGCTCGGCACGACGATGATTTACGTCACGCACGATCAGGTCGAGGCGATGACTCTCGGCGAGCAGATCGTCGTGTTCAACAAGGGGAACATCGAGCAGACGGGCGCGCCGCTCGATCTGTACGACCGGCCGGCGAACCGCTTTGTCGGCGGCTTCATCGGCTCGCCGCAAATGAACATGCTCGCCGCAACGGTCGTGTCGCACAACGGCGTGCAAACCGTGCTGGCGCTCGGGGGCGCGAGCCATCGCATCGCGCTGGCGGGTCGTCCGGATCGCGCGCTCAACGGCGCATTGACGCTGGGCGTGCGCGCCGAACACCTGAGCATCGGCCACGTGGACGAAGGCATCGCCGCTCGCGTGGAGCTGGTCGAACATCTGGGCGACGTCTCGATCCTGCACGCGCGCCTCGATGGCATGGCGCACGCCATTGCACTCAAGCTCGACAAGAAGGACGCGCAGTACGAGCCCGGCGCGCGCGTTGGCATCAAGGTGGCGTCGTCGTCGGTCACGCTGTTTGACGCGAAGGGCGAGGCGGTGGCGTTCGAGCGTCCCGCGGTCGGAGAGAACGTTCAAGCCGTTGTTTGACGTGCCCGATTGCGAAGGGGAGGCCGCGATGGCGAATAAAGGGTCGACGAAGGACGATTCCGGGTCCGCAGGGAAGGCCGGGGCCGGACATGGCGCGACGCCGGATGAGGCGTCCGCCGCAACGGACCGGGAGAAAAGGGAAAAACGGCGCGAGCCGTTGCACGCGTTCATCGTGCATTTCGACGCGGAGCCTTCGTCAAAGCCATCTGTTCTGGATTTTCCGGACGAGCAGGCCTGACGTAACTCAAATGGGGTCCGGCAGGATTACGAGCGTCACGAATGGGCGTTACGAATTTTCTTACCGTCCATTTAACGTTAGCCGGAACAGTGCCTTCCTGCGCTACCCTGTGGCCAGCTCGCGACGCGCTCCTGCCTTGCTGGACGGGGCTGAGGTGGTGTTCACCCGGACACTGCGGCAATTCGCCGAGCCCAGGTAAACCCCGCATGGCGACACCGGAACGGTGCATTTAACATGAATTAACGTTAAGGGTAACGTTATTATGTTTCTGCTTAATCGACGGTCTGCAGCAAGGGCAATCCACTCCCCCGACGCTCCGCCTCCCTGCGGCAGCGACCGAAGCGCCACGCGAATGGTACACGGCTATTCGCGCACGTCCTCCGGCACTCAACAGACCAGGTTGTCATGTCTCGCGGACCGCCCGAACATCAGTCGGGCCGCATAACGGGCACTCACTAGACGTATCGATTATATGAAAGCGCATGGGCAGCCGGGGCGTGTTCGGGCGAAATGTGTTACCGGTAAAAACCCGAATTTCGTGCGTGCATTCGCTCATGAGGGATTCACCGGCGTCTGGCGAGCCGGGCGTGTTTCAGGCAGCAAACCGTTGGGCAAGGTCGATAAAGAAACATTGGGCCGCGAAGGGCAGGCGATCGAACGCATGCGTGACGACGGCTCGATGCAAAAAATAACCGTTTGACATTTGATGGGTGGAGAGCGTCATGGAAAAGCGAGTATCCAAAGCCATTTTCAAGTCCCGGGCCTGCGAGCTGTTCCGCCAGGTCGAAACGCTGGGCGAGACCGTCATCGTGACGGACCGGGGACAACCCACGATTGAAATCCGGCCCTACCGCAGCAAGGACGAGAATCCGCTCGAGCTGCTGCGCGCGTCGATCACGCATTTCAATTTCAAGCGCGCGCTTGCACCGGTCGCCGCCGAGCAGGAAGAGTAATGATCACGCTCGACACGCTGGCGCTCGTGTGCTGGCTTGGCAGGCAGAAAGCGCTGAGCCAGGCTGCGCACGATGCGATCGACCGCGAGCTGGACGGCGGCGAGATTCTCATCTCGGCGATCAGCGCGCTCGAAATCGCGGAGTTCGTGAAGGCCGGCAGCCTCGGGCTCTCAATGGACGCCCGAAGCTGGCTCTCCACCTTTCTGAAGCTGGACGGCGTGCGCCTCGTTCCTGTCGATTCCGAAATTGCGTTCCGGGCGGCGACGCTGCCGCCCGTGCTCACTTCGCATCAAAGGCTGATCGTCGCGACCGCCCGCACGCATGGCGGCGCGCTCGTGACTTCGGACGCGAAAGTGCGCGCTTCGACTTACGTCGAAACGATCTGGTGACGTGAGCGGCGGTGCCGCGCCTTGACCGGTCCGGTCGAGTCGCGCACCACCAGCTCCGCAGGCAGCGTGATGCGCTGCGAAGCGGCGTCGATGCCGGCGATCTGCGCGAGCAGCGTATTGACCGCCGAGCGCGCCATTTGCTGGAACGGCTGGCGAATCGTAGTGAGGGCGGGATGAAACTGCTCGGACATGGGAATGTCGTCGAAGCCGATCACGGAGATGTCGTCGGGCACGCGCAGGCCCGCTTCCCTTACCGCGGCGATCACGCCGAACGCGCTTTGGTCGTTGGCCGTGAATATCGCGGTGGGCGGGTCGGGAAGATTGAGCAGATCGAACGTGACGTCGAACGCCATCATTTGCGAGAGATCGCCCGCGGCCACCAGC
>DATBXG010000181.1:0-4112 GCA_036514415.1 Paraburkholderia sp. | reverse complement strand
CGGGCTTCACGTCAACGAGCACGCAGCGTGCGCCTTCGTCCAGATAGCGCTGCGCGACCGCCTCGCCAATACCGCTCGCCGCGCCAGTCAGCACGGCTACCTTGTCCTGCAAACGTCCTGCCGCCGGGGTCGCGGTGTGTGCCACAGGTTGTCTCCACTTTCAGTCGTGCGGGGCGCCCGGCAGGCACTCCAGGGGAGCATCTGCGCGATCGCCCGACATGTGAGCATTTGCTCTTTCGTTGATCGAATGATCGGATACGAGGTGGAGACTGTCAAGGCGAACAAACGCGATTGGGCGAGATTTCGATGGTGCGACGCGCAAGCCTCAACGGGCTGCGGCCCGCGGGTCCGGCCCCCTGACCGATGACGAGCTGACTCGCCAATCGAAGTGATACGTTATATCATCTCGCCTTCGCGACGCCGACGCGCCCGCTTTCAGGCTCCCTATAGAAAGGATAGAACCATGATCACGTTCAGCCGCGCCAACCGCACTCCCCGGCCTGCCCCAACAGGCACGCGCCGGAGCTTCACGCTCGCGCGCTTCGCGACCGGGCTTGCGCTCGCGCTGGGCAGCGCGTTCGGCGGCGCGAGCGCGGCCCTGGCGGCGCAGGCTGGCAGCGCCGCCCTTCCCGTTGTGGCGGCGGAGAACTTCTACGGCGATGTCGTCAAGCAGATCGGCGGCAATTACGTGGACGTGACGAGCATCCTGAGCAACCCCGACCAGGACCCGCATCTCTTCGAGGCCAGCCCGAAGACCGCCCGGGCGCTCCAGAATGCGCGCGTGGTGGTATACAACGGCGCCGATTACGACCCGTGGATGACCAAGCTGCTCGGCGCCACCGGCGCTGGCAAAAGCGGCAATAACCGCACGACGATCGTCGCGGCGGACCTCGTCGGCAAGAAAGCGGGCGACAATCCGCACCTCTGGTACGACCCGAAGACCATGCCCGCCGTGGCGCGCGCCGTGAGCGCCGCGCTCGGCACAGCGGACCCGGCGCACAAGAGCGTGTACGATGCCAACCTGGCGAAGTTCCTCGCCTCGCTGCAACCGGTCGACGCCAGGGTCGCGGCGCTGCGCGCGCGCTACCAGGGCCAGCCCGTCACGGCCACGGAGCCGGTGTTCGGCTATATGTCGGATGCGATCGGCCTCGACATGCGCAACCAGCGCTTCCAGCTCGCGGCGATGAACGACACCGAGGCGAGCGCCTCGGACATCGCAGCGTTCGAGCGCGACCTGCGCGAGCGCCGCGTGCGCGTGCTGATCTACAACAGCCAGGCAACCGAGGCGCTCACGCGGCGCATGCTGGCGTTGGCCAGGCAATCGAAGGTGCCGTCGGTGAGCGTGACCGAAACGCAGCCGGCCGGCGTGAATTTCCAGCAATGGATGCTCGCGCAGCTAGACGCGCTCGACAAGGCGCTCGCGGCGAGCGATCCAACGCAAAAACCGGCACAACACTAACCGTATGCAGCAAGGACACACTTCATGACAGGGGCCGGCCCCTCGCCCGCGCATCACGCACAACCCGGCGCCACTCACCATGCGCCGACGCCCGTGCTCACGCTCGCGGGCGTGACGCTCGCGCTGGGCGAGCGCACGATCCTGCGCGACGCGAACTTCGCGGTGAACCAGGGCGAATTCATCGGCGTGCTCGGGCCGAACGGCGCGGGCAAGACCACGCTCATGCGCGCCATTCTCGGCCTCGTGCCCGCCGCGCGCGGCGCGATCCGCGTGTTGGGCGAGCCGGTCGCGCGCGGCAACGCGAAGATCGGTTACATGCCGCAGACGCGCACCGCGCTCGCGAGCCGCAGGGTGCGCGGCCGCGATTTCGTGGCCATGGCAGCGGACGGCCACCGCTGGGGCCTGCCGCGCGCCGACGCCGCCACACGCGCCGACGTCGCCCGCGTGCTCGACCTCGTCGGTGCGAGCGCGCTTGCGGATCGCCCGCTCACTGAACTGTCGGGCGGCGAGCGCCAGCGTCTCCTGCTCGCGCAATGCCTGCTCGGCGACCCGAAGCTGCTGCTGCTCGACGAGCCGCTCATCAGCCTCGACCCGAACCATCAGCGCGGCGTGGTCGAACTCGTGCGCCGCGTGCAGCGCGAGCTTGGCATCGCGGTGCTGTTCTCCGCGCACGAACTCAATCCGCTGCTCAACTCGCTCGACCGCGTGCTCTACCTGGGCAACGGCGTGGCGGCGCTCGGCAGCGTGGATGAAGTCATCACCGCGCCCGTGCTCTCGCGTCTCTACGGCTCGCCCATCGAGGTGATGCGCATGAAGGGCCGCATCTTCGTGATGTCCGGCGACGTGGAAGTCGAAAAGCACGACCACGAGCATGAGCACGACCATGGCGGCCACAGCCATGGGCATGGACACGACCACGGCAACAACGACAACGCACACGGCCACACGCACGATGCTTGAATACGATTTCATGGTGAACGCCTTCGCGGCGTCCGGCATCGTCGCGGTGCTCGCGGGCGTGGTGGGCTATTTCCTGGTGATGCGCGGGCAGACCTTCGCAGGCCACGCGCTCTCGCACGTGGGCTTCACGGGGGCGACGGGCGCCGTGCTGCTCGGCATCTCGCCGATGTGGGGCATGGTGGGCTTCACGCTTGCCGCGGGCGTTTCGATGGGCGCGCTCGGCGAAAAGCTCGCGGGCCGCGACGTCGCGATCGGCGTGATCCTCTCGCTCGCGCTCGGCTTCGGCCTCTTGTTCCTGCACTTCTTCACGGCGTACGCCACGCAAGTCACGGCGCTGCTGTTCGGCAACGTGCTGGGTGTAAACCGCGAGACGCTCAGCGTGCTCGCCGCGCTCGCCGTGGCGAGCCTCGTCGCGCTCGCGGCCATCATGCGGCCACTGCTGTTCGCCTCGCTTCAGCCCGAACTCGCCGAAGCGAAGGGTGTGTCGCTGCGCGCGGTCTCGATGCTGTTCCTCGCCATCGCCGCCCTCGCGGTGGCGGCGTGCACGCAGATCGTCGGCGTGCTGCTCGTCTTCACGCTGATGGTCGGCCCCGCCGCCGCCGCGCAAAATCTCACCACGCGCCTTTCCACCGGCCTCGTGCTCGCCGCGCTGCTCGCGCTCGTGCAGGCGTGGCTTGGCGTGACGCTCGCGTTCTACACCGACTGGCCGACCAGCTTCTGGATCACCGCGCTCGCCGCGCTCGTCTATGGCGCGAGTCTGATCGGGCGGCGCTAGAACGTTGCGCGCGCATTGAAAAAAGGCGTTGCCCCTCACGGTGGCAACGCCTTTTGCGCTGATACGGCACGTCGTGTGGTCACCCGGCGGGTTCGCGCCGCTCGGGCTCGTATCCGGCGAAATCAGCGCGATGCCGGCTCGAACCAGGTCCGAACGCGGCCATACAGATCGATGAAGCGCGCATAGCGCTGTGCGAGCGCGGCGTCCTCGCGCGGCGACGCGACATGGATCGCCGCCGGCGCGAGCGCCGCGAGGTCGCTCATGCGCCAGTGCCCGCAAGCCATGCCGCCCAGCAGCGCCGCGCCGCGCGCAGCCGCGTTCGGGCAGTCGATCGCGTAGAGGTCCGCGTCGAGCACGTCGGCAAGCAACTGCCGCCAGCGCGGGTCCACGGAGCCGCCGCCCGCGAGCTTGAGGGCCGGCACCGTCCGCGCATCGCCCGTGCCTTCACGCGTACTGCGCACGGCGTCGAGACCCGCGCGCAACGCGAACGCCACGCCCTCGAACGCCGCGCGCATGAGCGTGCCGCGCGAGTCGCCAAGCGATGCGCCGAGCCAGCCGCCGCGCGCCGAGGGGTCGAGCCACGGCGAGCGTTCTCCGCTCAGGTAAGGCAGGAACGCAAGCGTCGCGGATGGCGGGGCGGCGAACGCGTCCTCATACGCGCGGGCCCAATCGTAGGCCAGCCATCCGCGCGCCGCTTCGAGCGCCACACCCACGTTTTGCATGGCGGCCATCGTGTACCAGCCGCCCGTCGCCGAACGGTAGCGATGCAGGCCGCGCCGCGCGGCCGGCTCGCTGGCCGCGGTCACGACGATCTGGCCGCCGGTGCCCGTGGTGAGGAGCGCGTCGCCTTCTTCGCTCGCGTTGGCAAGGCCGCTGCCGAGCGCGGCGCAAGGCGTGTCGCCCGCGCCCGTCGCGAGC
>DATBXG010000180.1:0-16372 GCA_036514415.1 Paraburkholderia sp. | reverse complement strand
CGCGGCGCGGCTTCGACACGCGCGCGCAAGAGGCCGGTACGGTCACGCGCCGCCTGCTCAATGGCCTTGCGCCACGCGACATCCTGCTCGTGCACGACGGCCACGCGGCCCGCGACGCGCGTGGCGAGCCGCTCGTGCTCGACGTGCTGCCGCCGCTCCTGCGTGCCGCGGCGGAGAACGAGCTGCAGTGGGCGACACTGCGCGCGTGCCTGGACGACCAGGCCAGCCAACCCTGATTCCACGTATGCGCCAACGGATCGACTGACGTGAGACCCATCCTCCTTTCGCATTTCACTGCCACCAGCTGCCTCGGGCGCGGGCTCGACGCGACGCTCGACGCGCTGCGCGGCAAGCGCGGGGGCCTCGCGCGCTGCGACTTCGAGCGCGCGGACCTCGATACGTGGATCGGTGCGGTGACCGGCGTCGAGAGCGCGACCCTGCGCGCCGATCTCGCCGACTACGCGTGCCGCAACCACCGTCTCGCGCAGCTCGGCTTCACGCAGGACGGGTTCGCCGAACACGTTCAGGCCGCCGTTGCACGCTATGGCGCGCAACGCGTGGGCGTGTTCGTCGGCACCAGCACTTCGGGCATCCTCGAAACCGAAAACGCGTACCGGCTGCGCGACCCGGAAAGCGGCGCGCTCAAGCCCGGCTTCCACTACGCGCAAACGCACAACCCGTTCGCGCTGGCCTCTTTCGTGCGCGCGTACTTCGGCCTGCGCGGGCCGGCGACGTCGATTTCTTCCGCCTGCTCGTCGAGCGCGAAGGTGTTCGGGTCCGCACGCCGCATGATCGAAGCGGGGCTCATCGACGCAGCCGTGGTGGGCGGCGTCGATTCGCTCTGCTTGACGACGCTGTACGGTTTCAATTCGCTCGAACTGCTTTCGCGTGATCCATGCCGCCCGTTCGACGTGAACCGCAACGGCATATCGATCGGCGAGGCCGCGGCGTTCGCCTTCCTCGAGCGCGTGCCCGACACGCCGGATGACGACGCGATCCTGCTGCTCGGCGTAGGCGAATCGAGCGACGCGCATCACATGTCGTCGCCGCATCCCGAAGGCCTCGGCGCGCGCGCCGCGATGGCGCAAGCGCTTTCCACTGCGGGCGTGGCCGCAAGCGAAATCGGCTACATCAATCTGCATGGCACGGCTACGCCGAGCAACGACGCCGCCGAAAGCCGCGCGATCAACAGCTTGTTCGAACGCACGCCGTGCAGCTCGACCAAAGGCGCGACCGGACACACGCTGGGCGCGGCGGGCGCGCTCGAAGCCGTGATCGGGGCGCTCGCGCTGCGGCATCGTTTCGTGCCTGCTGGCGTCAACACCACGCAGCCCGACGCGGCGCTCGGTCTCGACTACGTGCTCGAAAGCCGCGAGGCGCGCGTGGACACCGTGCTCAGCAATTCCTTCGGTTTTGGCGGCACGAACTGCAGCCTCCTGCTCGGCCGCGCGGACCGCGCACATCACGGATGACCGCCATGAGACTTTCCGCCTTTATCGAAAGCGTCGGCGTGGTCGGCCCGGGGCTCGCCAACTGGCCGCAGACCGCCGACGTGCTCGCCGCGCGAATGCCTTACGCGAACGCACGCACGGTGCTGCCGCCGCCGGACGGTTTGCCGGCCGCGGAGCGCCGCCGCACCGGGCCGGTCGTCAAGACCGCCCTGGCCGTGGGCCACGAAGCCGTGGCGGCGAGCGGCCGTGACGCCACTACGCTCGCGGCCGTATTCGCGGCCTCGGGCGGCGATGGCGTGAACTGCCACGCGATCTGCGCAACGCTTGCGGGCGATGATCGCCAGCTCTCGCCGACGCGCTTTCATAACTCGGTGCACAACGCGCCCGCGGGCTATTGGAGCATCGCAGCGCACGCGCAGGCCACGTCGAACGTGCTGTGCGCGCACGACGGCAGCTTCGCGGCGGGACTGCTCGAAAGCGTGTGCCAGGTGGCCGTGGACGGTGTGCCGACCTTGCTGATCGCCTACGACGCCGACTATCCCGAACCGCTTCACGCAGTGCGGCCCGTCGCGGATGCGTTCGGTGTCGCGCTCGTGCTCGCTCCGCAAGCGAGCGCGGCGACGATGGCGCGCATCGACGTGATGCTCACCGAAGCAGACGCCTCTACGCTTGGTTCGCCCGAACTCGAAGCGCTGCGCACGAACAACCCTGCGGCGCGCGTGCTGCCGCTGCTCGAGGCGCTAGCCCGACTGGACAAATCCGGTCAGCAGGCAAGCGTGGTCATCGACTACATGCCCGAGGTACGCGTGCAAATCGACGTGGCGATGCCCGACACGTCTGGAGAATGCGCATGACGATGCAGGCCGACCTGCCGGACGCCCTTGCGAACGCGATCGCCAACGCTGCGACGACCGGGCCGCTGGACCACGCGTGGATCGCGGCGCACATACCGCACAGCGGCGCGATGTGCCTGCTCGACTCGGTCGAGGCGTGGGACGACACGCATATTCGCTGCACGGCGACGAGCCACCGCGACCCGTGCAATCCGCTGCGTTCGCGCGGCCGTCTCGCGGCGGTTTGCGGCGTGGAGTACGCGGCGCAGGCCATGGCCGTGCATGGCGCGCTGCTGGGTGCGCTGGACGGCGCGCAAAACGGATCGACCGGGAGTGTGCCGCGCGTGGGCTATCTTGCGAGCGTGCGCAACGTGGAGGCGCACGTCGAGCGCCTCGACACGCTCGCCGCGCCGCTCACGATCGAAGCCGAGCGCGTGAGCGGCAGCGGCAACACGATCCTCTATGGTTTTACGGTGCGCGGCGAGGGCCGCGTGCTGCTTACGGGACGCGCGGCGGTAATGCTCGATGCGTCCGCAGTCATTCGATGAAAACACAAAAGGGAGCCCGATGATGAAAGCGAAACGGTTCATACTTGCCGCGCTCGTGCTGGGCATGGCCAGCACGATGGCGCACGCCGACCTTCACGAGGTGAAGGAGAACATCAAGCACGATTCGAAGGAAGCGGCTACGAAAACCGGGCATGCTGCGCGCGATTTCGGCCACGCTACCGCGAGCGCGGCGAAGACGGTGGGCCACGGCATCGCGCACGCGTCGCGCGAGGGCTACGAGGCTACCAAGCGCGCGACCAAGCGCGTGTTCCATAAGGACGGTAGCAGCGAAAGTAGCTCAAAGAGCCAGGCATAAGGCGATTTTTTGTCGGCGCCCGTATTCGTGCAATGCGATACGGCGGCATCGTCTCTTGCACGGTGCCGTTTGCGAGTGCATCGGCTATCGAAGGCCCGTAGCGTTTTTGAACAGGAAGGCCGCTCGCGTACGGGCGGCCTTTTTCGTTACGCGTCCTCCATTGCGCGGGCTCCATTTATTCGGGGCAAAGTTCGACCACATGAATCATTCGGCCTTTTAGACAGAATTTGTCGAGCGTCAAACTCTCGTATCGCGCCAATGCAGTACGCATCATTCGCATTCCTTTTCATCCTTCTCTGATCGCGATCTGAGCTAGCGCGAAGTCAAATTGCGCGTTAGGGCGAGATCGTCGCCCGACTGTCGCTGGTCGCGTTACCAGCCGATACATCCGAATCGCAATTGGAGGCTTCGCAATGGCAGTTCCCTTGCACCTATGGTTGAAAGACGAAGGCGGCGCGGACATTCTCGAAGTTGCGTGCTTACGGGACGGTTGAAGTGAGATGAGGCGTTTGATATTGGTTGTGTGGTCTTTGTTTTGCGTGGGGATGACTTTTGTCGGTGCTTATTATCTGACTAAATTATTTCTCGCGATGCCATTTAATATGCCATTTTTCGTAGATATTATCATCCGATATGGGTTTAAGGTCTTTCTTGGTGATGATATGCCAGCGCCCGAGGAAACGGAGGTATTTGCAATATTAATTTACTGCGTCTGCGCATTGGCAATCACCGGATGCTTCGTGGGAATCGCGGGCAAGCTCTTATGGCGACGCTTTCTTTCTCCACGTTCGCGCTAAGGCGGTCGTTCGAAAATGCGCTAGTTGGTACATCGAGTCGCTCCGCTTCGGCGGGGCGGCTGAAATCTGGCCGTGCATCTGGTTTGCACCATCGCAGGATGTCGCGCTACACCCACCCCCGGTCCGCATTGCATGTAATAGGTAGACGCGGGGGAGTTCCTGACAGTCCGTAAAGAAAATCGCCTCCGCGCTGGAGTTGCACTCAGGAAGCGCCGCCGTCCACAAATGCGGTCGAGTATCCAGTCGAGCACCGCCGGGTGCGCATCGAGGTAGAACGGGTCGCGGCCTATCGGAATCCGACATTTCCCTGCCTAGGCCCGCCCGGCGCGCCACTGTATCCGGGCGCTGTTATCCGGTTCGGCCACCGGCCCTGTGCCTTCCCCTCCCCACACTTCAAGAATCGAAGACCCGAAGCTTTTTTGAACAGGAAGGCCGCTCGTTTATTGGGCGGTTTTTTTGTTGCGCGCTTGTGGCCTGTTCCTTCGCGTTCGAACACTCCGCGTCGTGTCCCACATCAGCATCATCGTGTTCGCCTCACGCAATAGCGCAGGTGCGCTCGATATCCACATCGAGGCGGCCACGCGTATTGCGGATGCCGGGCAATTCCGCTTCGATGATGTTCGACTTGAGCGGAGACGGTATGTATAGGCAGGCTCTCAAGTATTCGGAGCAATTTCAGATTTAGCCAAAATCTGTCGAACGTCAAATCAATTGCAAGTGAATGCACTCGCGAGATTGTTTGCCTATCAATTCGGACGAATCTTATATCCCCACTCAATCAGACGGCGTAGTTATCGGAGTGCCGGGTGAAGACTACCCCGGCACCTCGCCGGTCGCATCGCCGGGCCGGTCGTGTTCATCGACTTTGTGGAGGTATGGAAATGTCGGATCAGAAAACGCGCAAAGGCACCATGTACGCATTCGCAACGATAGGCGCGCGCACGGAGCGCGGCGGGTATATCACTAAGGCGACATCGGGCCTTGTGATCTGCGACCTTCGCGCTGCACTTGTGGGGGATATCGTCACCTACCCCGACGGCAGCCAGGCGGTAATCAAAGATGGTTCCGGCTCCCTGGGTTCGGATCGAGCTAATTGCTTTGCTCTGGTAGGCAGCACCCTGAGCAACGGAGACAAAATCGTATTCACGCCCTGGGAAGATCGGGAGTCGGGCTTGTTCGTCGCAGAAGGCGAAATGCCCAAAGGTCTTTTCGATGCGTCATATGTGCCGCCGCCGTGCATACCCGGCGAACGCTTCGCACTCTATGGCTCAACGACGGCACGCGGCGGCGTATTGCGCGATCCGGGCGGCGAATGGAGCGTTGACGGAAAACGCGTGAAGGTCGGCATTCTCGGCGACAAGGTCCAATACACGAACGGAACGACGGCGCGAATCATTAGCGGGCTCGCGATAAAGACCAATCCAACGATGGCCCAATTCGCGTATGTGGGGAGCGTGCTGGATAACGGCGACACGATAACGGATAGCCCGGATCGTAAGGGGTCGGCGTGGATGGACACCTGGGAGATTGTCGCCGAAGAGGAAATGAACCGTCGAGGCGAGGCCGTATGAGGCGCGTATTCCTTGGCATCGGCGACGAGGCGGGCGATGCGTTCATAACGGAAGGATTGCCGAGTGTGACGTGTTCGAATCCGCCGCCTGAAGTGAATATCTCGACGCTCTACATGAAAACGTATTGCCGCGCGTGCAAACAGGAAGGCTACATCGCACCGCGCGGGCCACGTCTTAAAGGCACCGGGCCGAATGGGCAGCCATGGGCACTGAGCGGCGATATCAATATCTGCGGTTGCTCACCGCCGCCCGTGTTCTACGCCGAGCGAAACATGGCGCAAGTTTTTGACTCGGATGAAGGTGCAAGGCGGATGACTAACGTGCATAACTCAGGATCGCGCGTCGGGTCGGGACTGTACGACGAACAATACATGCTCAAAGGCGGCGACGGACAGGCGCTCGCAAACGTGGGTTATCGCGTTCTTGTCGGCTCGAAGGTCGTCGCGAGCGGCACTAGTGACGCGAATGGACGCACGCAGCGCATTCGGACGGATGAAAGCCGTTCGATTCGCCTCGACGTCTATCTCGGTCACAGGGAGGAGTAAATGTCCAGCATCTACTACGCAGTGGTAAAAGACGACCCCCTCGATAGCGGTGGCCGGATCGTTGGTGGCAATCCTCGATGCACCATCGAAGGGCCGGATGGGCGAATGCGTGAGCAAGCGTATCTCGGTCATCAAGCTTGGTGCGCGACCTGTCAGTCATTTGGCGTAATACTGGCAGGTTCCGGTATGGCGGACTACCTGCGCGGTTGGGACCTCACCATAAACAAGCAGGAAGCAGTGGACGGGGATATCGTCATTTGCAAGTGCGAACGCCACCCGCGCGTTGTTGCAGTCTACGCGCGTCGTTGCACCTATCAAGACACATGGGGCGGCGACCCGTTTATGTCCGAAACGCCACGTCATTCAGTCGCGCCCGCGGTTCGCGAGCCCTACGACGAACAATACATGCTCAAAGGCAGCGACGGAAAGGCCCTCGCGGGTGTGCGCTACCGAATCGTAATGGATCGCGGGCGCGTTATCACTGGCACGACAGACACCATAGGCCGAACGGAGCGGATCACAACGGACGGTATGGAAAATCTAAAACTTCAACTGGAGAATTGAGAATGCCAGAAAATACGGAATGGACAACTGTCCACGATACCGCCTGCACAAACACAAACCCGGATTCATGCGTCGAAGTCACGCTAGACCCAACGCCAATTTGCTCGAACATGAGCAACAAGGAATTTCGTGAATCAATTATAAAATCGCGAGAAGAAGCCGTGTTCTTGATTCAAACGCGTATCGCCTCCTTGGCCAGATGGGACGCCAGCGAGCAAGCGCGAGTTAAGAAGTGGTTTGGACGGGCCGATGTTACCACCCGTAGCTTTCTGCAAGACGGAATGCCGCGCCTACTTCAAGTCATGAAAGATTTAAAACCGGAGAACATCATACGCTGGGATCAACAGAAGCAACGCAACATTACATGCACGATCTTTCCAGACAATGGGGCAACCGATGCCGCCGTTTGCAAGCCAGATTCGGCAAGGCGAATAATTGCTATATACGCGCATTTTTGCACGTCACCGAGGTCGCAACTTTGGCGCGGCTGCCAAGTTCTAACGCTGATTCACGAATGCACCCACTTTACAGATGTGTTCGATTCCACAGATGATATGTACGGAGTTACTGTCGGTCTTTCATTCTGGGCGCAAGATAACCCAGAGAAGGCTCTGAGAAACGCGGATAATTTGGCCTGCTATATGGGATTCAAAGAATAAGGGAAACGAAATGAGAAGTGATGGGATAAAATTTCATGCTTTGTATTGTCTTTTCGCTTTATTCTTCGCGGCGGGAATCGGCAACGCAAGCGCCTGCACAATTTCTGAAGATATGGCGAGCAGCTTGCCGCTTAATTCCGCGGAAATTCCGAATGCGGATCGCGTCAAAATTGCCGAAATGATGACCATTGCGAGGCAGTGGCCGAACGTCGAGATTCGAGGAATCGTGTACGCCGGCGGCTATATCAAGGAGCGGAACCCGAAGGCGATCGCGGCAGCTCGTGCGAGCGAGCTAAAGAGCTATCTGGTGCAACTTGGCGTCAGAGAGACCAATATTTGGATTGATACGAGAGTTATCAAAGAGCCAGACGTCGATGACAAGGGGAACGCCACGCTCAACCAGATAGCGGTCAGCCTTGTCCCCATATGCGAGGGTGGCTGCGAGCGGCTTTGCAATGATCCACGCGTAACGCCGAATACCAAGGTGATCAGGTAACGACGTAGCCCCGCGCCGGCGGGGCTCTTTCATTCGAGCGACAAGCGCGCCTGTTCCTGTTCCAACAATAAGGGCGGTCATCATGGGCATCATTCAGAACCTCTCATTTTCCATCGTCTTATGCGCCTCACAGCTGGCGTGTGCGGGCGAAGTCATCACCGTGTCAAACTGTATGAAGGATCTCGGCGGCGGCGGATTCGGAGATTTTGATTGTTACGAGTTAAATTCCACGCGACTAGAAGCGGGTAACCAGAAATTGGCTACCCAGATTCGACAGACTCCCGGCCTGAGCGATGCAAACAAGGCCGAACTAGACCGCTATTTGCGGACACAGGATGACGTCGCGAATGCTTGCAAAATGGCCGTCGAATTCTCGTATGCGTGGGGAATCGACGTTCCGCCGAAAACGCATCGAAATCTTTATGACGTGATGGGGGCGCGCCGTCACTATTCAATCCGAAAACAAGAGAATGATTTTCTTCGCGATCTATATTCAATATACACGGGTTGACTATTATTGGTTCGCACGTCAAATTCACCCCGCCTCGGCGGGGATTTTCATTGAATACATATGAAATCGAAAAACCTCACATTCGCGGTGTCGGTTGCATCCGTAACGCTCGTGGCTAGCTCGCTTGCGGCTGCATCCGCGAATGCCACGTACTCTTTGCAATTTAAGCTAACTTGCCCTGGCGAGTACTACACCATCTGCTTCCCATCGGGCGTAATGGCAATAGGTGAAACGGACGCGAACGGATGGACGGCCCGTTACCAAACGGACGAACCGGAAAGGCTTACCGTCTACGTCGGGCATCGCCATCCGACGAATAAATGCAGCGACAAAGACCCATTCGATACCGGTGTAACGCAGAGAGTGCCGGGCGCGTGAAGGATCCAGGCGTTGCAGGTGCAGGCGCGTCTGTTCCTGCACCGCGGCCGCACGATCGATCAGCGCGCCCCGGTGACGCGCGTGGTTGAACCGATAGCACGCGCCAGAAATCCAGTGGTAACCGTTTGCCTTCCGATGGCCTGCCGGGTGCAATGACTTCGCGTAGAGCGACGCAAACAAAAATTGGGCGGCCCGACTTGCCGCCGCGCAATGGCGAACGGCCAAGTTCATTCCAACGGATCGAGCGCGGCGCGCATTGCACCAGGACAGGCCGCGCTCCCACGGCATTTACCCTCGCGACCGCCACCAGGCAGCGCGCGCCCGTCCACCCGGCGCGCCTCCCCGTCCGCGCCCCGTTATCCGGCTAGCCGCCGTCCCCCAGCCGTCCCCTCCCCACGCTTCAAGAACCCGCCGCCCATGCCGTTAATGCAGGTGCGGCGCGCTCGCTCGCCAGGGCGGCGGGCGGTGCGCCGCGCACCACACTAGAGATCGAGCCGGCCGCGGGCGCTACGTGCACCACGAGCACCACACGCACCGCGGCAACAAGAGGGGAAGCGGGTATGGTCTATTCCCAGGCGGCGGGGGCGTTCGGCGCAGCGGGATCACGGGGCGGTCAATCGGAGGTGTCGAAAGAGACGAACGCAGCAGCGAACGGTGCAGACGAAGCGCTCGCATCCGAGCGCAACGTATTGCGGCTGGTGTCGCGCAGCATGCCGCTGCCGGAACTGCTGGCGGAGGTCTGCGGCCGCGCCGAGCGGATTCTGGGCGCGGGCGCGAACTTCGCGATCCTGCGCCTGGACGGCGACGGCCGGCGCCTGCGCATCGGCAGCGCGCCGTCCTTGCCGGCGCAGTATCACGCCGCGTTCGACGGCACGCCGGTCGGTTCCGGCACGAGCCCTTCGGGCACGGCGATCTTCGAGCGGCGCACGGTTTGCGTCGACGACTTCGAGCGTGCAGTCGAGTGGGGCGAGTACCAGCGCATCGCGCTCGACAGCGGCCTGCGCGCGGTCTGGACGACGCCGCTCGACGACGACAGCGGCGGCGTGCTGGGCGCGCTCGCTGTGTACCAGAGCCGGCCCTGGCGGCCCACCGCGGCCGAGGAGGCGCTGCTGTGCGACATCGCCAGCAGCGTCGCGGCCATGCTCAACCAGCAGACCATTGCCGAGCGGCTCGCGCAAAGCGAGGAACACCATCGCCTCGTGGTGGACCACCTCAATGACGGCATCGTGATGCAGGCCCGCGACGACACCGTGCTCGCCTGCAACCGCAGCGCGCGGCGTATCCTGCGGATGCCCGAGGTTGCCGTCGGCCGCAGCATCATGAGCGTGATCCGGCGCGTGCTCGACGAAAACGGCGCCCCGTTGCCCAAGTCGAAGCGCCCGAGCATGCGGGCGTTCGAGACGGGCCAGCCCGTGATCGGCGAGACAGTGGGGCTCGAACTCGCGGATGGCGAGATCGTGTGGGTGAGCGAAAACGTGCTGCCGATCTTCCGCGCCGGCGAGAGCGAGGCGATTTCCGCGGTGGTCTCGTTCACGGACATCGGGCCGGTGCGCGAGGCGCAGCAGCAGCTGCGCTACCTCGCCACGCGCGACGCGCTCACGGGCCTCTACAACCGCACCTTCCTCGCCGAGCGCATGCACGAGATGCTCGGGCGCGCGACCTGCTCGGGGAAGCCTGCGCTCCTCTTCGTCGATCTCGACGGCTTCAAGAAAGTCAACGACACGGGCGGTCACGAAGCGGGGGACTCGCTGCTGCGCGACGTGGGACGGCGCCTCGCCAGCTGCGTGAGCGAGGGGGACACGCTAGCGCGCGTGGGCGGCGACGAATTCGTGATCGCGGTGTGCTGCTACAAAGAGGTGGATGATCTCGTCGCGCTCGCGCAGCGCGTGCTCGACGCAATTGCCACCCCGTTCGCGGTAGCAGGCAACGAGTACTACCTCGGCGCTTCGATCGGCATCAGCCTCTATCCCGACGATGGCCGCAGCGCCGCCGCGCTCATGCGCAATGCCGACTCGGCGATGTACGCGGCCAAGCAGCGCGGCACCAACCAGTTCCAGTTTTTCACGACCGAGCTGCGCCAGCGCCTGCAGCGCCGCTTCCAGGTCGAGCGCGGCCTGCGCCGGGCGCTTGCTTCAGGCGAGCTGCGCCTCGTCTATCAGCCGATCGTCGATGGCGAAAGCGGCCGCATCATCGGCGCGGAGGCGCTGCTGCGCTGGGAGAGCGAGGAACTGGGTCAGGTCTCGCCGGTGGAGTTCATTCCCGTGGCCGAGGACACGGGAATGATCATCCCGATCGGCCAGTGGGTGCTCGAGCACGCATGCCGGCAGGCCGCGCAATGGCGGCGGCTTCTCGCGCCAGACTTCGTCATGGCGGTCAACTTCTCGCCGCGCCAGATCGCGGACGGGCTGGTCGAGCAGGTGGAGGGCTGCCTCGCGCGAACGGGCCTGGCGCCCGAGGCCCTCGAAGTGGAAATCACCGAAGGCATTCTCATGAGCGACGGCCAGAGCGTGCAGCCTGTGCTGCGCGCACTGAACGACATCGGCGTGCGCATTTCCGTGGACGACTTCGGCACCGGCTATTCGTCGCTTTCGTACCTGAAGCGCTTTCCGCTGCACCATCTGAAGGTCGATCGCACGTTCGTGGCGGGCCTTCCCGGCAATCGCGACTCCGTGGCGATCACGCAGGCCGTCGTGGCGATGGCGCACTCGCTCGGCATGCGCGTGACAGCCGAGGGCGTGGAGACGCCCGAGCAGGCGTCGTTTCTGCGCTCGCTCGCCTGCGAGCGGCAGCAGGGCTATCTGTTCGGCAGGCCGGTGAGCGCCCAGGAATGCGCGGCGCTGCTGCGCGAGCACGCCGCCGGCCGCGTGCCGGAGGACATGTGAGGGACGCCTGATGTGGCACGACCGTGCGGGAACGGCGGGCTCAAGATTTCCCGCGCCAGGCCGTAGACGTTGGCAGGGAGCGGATGCTGGACGCATCAGCTCACACTGAAGCGGTAGACGAAAAGGACACGAGGGAATCATGGATAGCGGCTTCGCAATCGACGAACGAACCCGCCTGACGAGCACGAACCAGTTCGAGCTTTTGCTTTTCCGGCTCGGCGCGGCGCCGGGCAGCGAGGTTGGCGAAGTCTTCGGCATCAACGTCTTCAAGGTGCGGGAAATCCTGAGCATGCCGACGATCACGCCGATCGCGGCATCGTCTCCCTATGTGCTCGGCGCGGCGAACATCCGGGGCCAGGTGATGCCCGTGATCGACCTGCCGAGGCTCATGGGCTGCGAGCCGGCCACCGGCCTGAACATCCTGCTCGTGACCGAATTCGCGCGCTCCACGCAGGGCTTCGCGCTGGAAAGCGTGGATGAGATCGTGCGGCTCGAATGGAGCCAGGTGCTCACCGCCGACGTCACGATGGGCAACCGCGTGACGAGCATCGCGCGGCTCGAGAACGACCCCGAAAGCAAGAAGCTCGTGCAGGTGGTGGACGTGGAGCAGGTGCTGCGCGACGTGTTCCCGGCGCAGCATGGCGCGGTCGTGCCCGAGGAAGTGGGCGCGCCCGCGGTCATTCCGGCGGGCGCGAAGGTGCTGGCCGCCGACGACTCGGGCTTCGCGCGCGAGCTGATCGGCCAGAGCCTCAAGGCGCTCGGCGTGGAATACACGATGGCGAAAACGGGCCTCGAAGCGTGGAAGCAGCTCGACGAGATTGCGACGAGCGCGGAACGCGACGGCGTGCGCGCGAAGGATCGCATCGCGCTCGTGCTCACCGACCTCGAAATGCCGGAGATGGACGGCTTCACGTTGACGCGCAAGATCAAGGCCGACCCGCGCACCGTGGATATTCCCGTGGTGATTCATTCATCGCTCACGGGCTCCGCGAACGAAGCGCACGTGAAGAATGCCGGCGCGAGCGGCTATGTGGCGAAATTTGCAGCCGGCGATCTCGCGGGCGCGATTCGCAGCGCGCTTGCTGGAAAGCCGATTTACGCGTGATCTGGCGATGCTGCGTCGGGCTCACTAACGCGCAAACAACCTCCCAAGCTGCGGCTCGCTATCCTGCACCCCCGCGAGCCGCAGCGCGTGCCATGCCATCGCATGGTTGCTCGACAGCACCGGTTTGCCGATAGCGGCCTCGAGTTCCGGCACGAGCGCGGCCACGCGCAAGCTCGTGCACGACACGAACACCGCATCGGCGTCGTCATGCCGCGCGAGCGTTTCTATCGCACTGCGAATCGAATTCGCGTCGATTCGCGCCACCTCGTTATCGTCCGCATGCTCGAACGAGGCCATGCGCGTGACGGCCACGCCGCGCGCCTCGATATAGTCGCGCATGAAGTCGTTGATGGTCCGCACATACGGCGTGAGCAGCGCCACGCGTCGCACATCGAGCGCTTTTAGCGCGGCGAGCGCCGCCGTGATCGGCGTGGTGCAGGCGATGTCGGGGCGTGCCTCGCGAATGCGCGCAAAGACCCTTGTTTCGCCGATCACCATCGAGGCCGAAGTGCAGCCGAACGCCACCACGTCGAGCCGCTCGCCGGGCAGCAGCAGGCCGACGGCCGGCGCGATACGCGCCTCGATTTCCGCGAGGCGCGGCGGCGTGATGTCCGGCGAATTCTCGAGGCGGCACTCGTAGAACGCCACGCCTGGCTGGCGCAACAAGCCGCGCCATTCGTGTTCGATCGTATGGTCGGTGGCCAGCACGACGAGGCCAATCGACGCGCGGCGGGCAATGCCCTCGTCGAGCGCGAAATCGAGCTTCGTGTAGGCATCCGTGTGATCTTGCGGTGCAGTCGTGCTCATCTCAGCGTCAATCCCGTCATGTCGAGTTCGGGCTCGCGTCCTGCCATGACATCGGCGAGCAGTTTTGCGGTGCCGCACGACATCGTCCACCCCATGTGCCCGTGCCCCGTGTTCAGAAACAGGTTGCGATGGCGCGTGCGGCCGATGAGCGGCGTGCCCTCGGGCGTCATCGGGCGCAGCCCGGCCCAGTAGCCGGGCTGCGTGTAGTCGGCGCCGTCGGGGAAGAGTTCGCGTGCCGTCTGCATCATGGATGTGAAGTCGGCCGGCGTGTGGCGCGTGTCGTAGCCAGCGAAGTCCGCTGTGGCCGTAAAGCGCAGGCGCTCGCCGAAACGCGCCCATGCGACGAGGTGATTCTCGTCCACACCGCCCATGTCTGGCGGGCGATGCCCGGGCCCGCAGGGGAACGTCGCCGAGTACCCCTTCACAGGATAGACCGCTAGCCGGTAGCCGAGGGGCCGCGCGAGTATCGGCGACCACGAGCCGAGCGCGAGCACGTAGTCGTCGCCTGCGATCACGCCGGCGGTCGTCCGCACGCCGGTAACGCGATCGCCTGTGGATTCGATTGCCTGAATCGGCGCATCGAACACGAAGCGCACGCCCATACGTTCGCAAACCTCCTTGAGCCCGTGCGTGAAGCGGTGCGCGTCGCCGCTTTCGTCGCTGGGGCAGTAGATCGCGCCCGCAATGCGCTCGCGCGCGTGAGCGAGCGCGGGCTCGCGTGCGGCGACGGCGGCGGCGTCGAGCGTTTCGAGCGGCAGCCCGTTCTCGACGAGGATCGACATGTGCGCGCGGCCGCGCTCGAAGGAGGCGGCGTCGCGGTAGAGATAGAGCAGGCCCCGGCTGATGCGGTCGTATTCGAGTTGCTCGCGCGCGGTGACGTCTTGCAGCTGATGCTGCGAGTAGCGGCACAGCCTCACCTTGCGAGAAGTGTTTTCGCGCGAACGCGCCTCGGTGCAGTTGAGCAGGAACTGCGCGCACCATGCCCACATATGCGGGTCGGCCGTGAGGTGCAGGCGCAGCGCCTGGCCTTCGACGAACAGCGACTTCAGCAGGATCTTCGGTGCGCGGGGAGAGGCCCACGTGTACGAATGGCCCGGCGCGACGAGCCCGGCATTGGCGAAACTGGTTTCGAGCGCAACGCCCCCGCGGCGCTCGACCACGGTGACGTCGCGGCCCTCGCGCGCGAGATAGTACGCGCTCGTGACGCCCGCAATGCCTCCGCCCAGCACGATGGTTTTCATTCGCCCCCTCCCTGCGTGTATACAAATTAGCGTCCTGCCGCCGCAAGCGCACGCAATTTGTATACGCGCATACCCTATAGCAGTTAAACGTTCGCGCGGATCTATCATGGAGGAGTCGTTATGCGCCGGTCCCCATGCAAGCTGCGCGCCATGAGCGCGCGAGACCTGCAAGGCGTCGCACCGGACGAATTACTTCGTTTCGCTAACTGACCGCGCGGGCTCGCCTGCGTTGCGGCATCGCCCGGTCGGGTCCACGCTCAGGAGCCGCTCACATGAATCCTCAGAACAATGGCACGCCCGACGCCCCCCGCCTGACGGGCACATTGCACGCAACGCTCGCGCTTGCGATTCTCTCGCTCGCCGCGCTCGTGCCTGGCCTCGCGCAAGCCCAGACCATCAAGATCGGCGTACCGGTGCCGCTTTCGGGCAGCAGCGCCGCAGCGGGCACCGACATCGTGAACGGGGCGAAGCTGGCGGCCGCGAAGATCAACGCGGCAGGCGGCGTGCTCGGCAAGCAGATCGAACTCGTGCCCGAGGACGACGCCTGCGATGCGCAAACAGCGGTCCAGGCGGCGCAGAAGCTCGTCGACGCCGGCGTGGTTGCCGTGGCGGGCGGCTACTGCTCGAGCGCGGCGCTGCCCGAATTGACCGCGTTCCATCGCGCCGGCATTCCCTACGTGCTCGACGCCTCGACCAATCCGAAGCTCACCGAAATGGGCTACGACAACGTGTTCCGCACGATTGGCCGTGACGACGAACAAGGGCCTTTCGCGGCGAATTTCATGAAGAATTCGCTGCATGTGAAGCGCGCGGCCGTCATCGACGACAACACGACCTACGCCAAGGGCCTTGCGCAGAACACCGTGGAATCGCTCAAGAAGATGGGCGTGGATGTGGTCTACGCCGATTCCATCACGCCGGGCCAGATGGACTATTCGCCCACGCTCACCAAGGTTTCGTCGCTCAAGCCGGACGTGATCTATTACACGGGCTACTTTTCCGAAGCGGGTCTGCTCGTGAAGGAGGCGCGCCAGGTGGGTCTCAAGATGACGTTCATGGGCGGCGACGGCACCAACGACCCGACGCTGATGAAGACGGCGGGCCCGGCCGCCGACGGCATGATCATCACGACCGCGCCGCTCGCGCAGTTCCTCGCGGGTGCGCACGACTATGTCGACCAGTACAACAAGTCCTATGGGCAAGGGCCTGGGCCGTACTCGGTGTACGAGTACGACGCCGTGGGCGTGACCGCCAAGGCCATCGCCGACGCGAAGTCGACGAAGCCCGCGGACATCAGCGCCGCGCTGCACAAGATCGCGAACTATGCGGGCGCCACCGGCACGATCGGCTTCAATCCGAAGGGCGACCGCAGCCGCGCCGTGTACATCACGATCATCGTGCACAACGACCAGTTCGAGCCGTATCAACGCCAGGATGCCAACGGCAAGTGGGTGGCGATGAAGTAAGGATTCCGGGCCGCCCATGAGCACCTTTCTCCAGTTCGTCGTCGAGGGGCTGACGATCGGCTCGTTCTACGCGCTCGTCGCCCTCGGCTACACGATGGTCTACGGCATCATCCGGCTCATCAACTTCGCACACGGGGATCTCTTCATGGTTGGCGCGTTCGTGGGCTGGACCGCGCTCGCCGCGCTCACGGCGGGGCGCCTG